>JBJMGJ010000059.1:0-5050 GCA_045807965.1 Bryobacteraceae bacterium
CACCGCCGTTACCATTCGACGGAAATTAGCCGCGGTCCGGGCGCTTTTCAAGTTCCTGCGACAAGAGGGTATCTGTTCAGCGAACTTCGCCGCCAGACTGCGAACGCCGAAGGTGAAACAGCGCCTGCCCGAGGTGATGAGTGCTGAGAAAGCCAACAATCTTCTCGACGCCGTAGAGGACGGAACGATAGCGGCCGAGCCCTGGCGTGAGCGCGATTTGGCGATCCTCGAACTGCTGTATGGATGCGGCCTCCGCGTGAGCGAATTAGTCGGTCTCGACCTCACAGATATCGCCCTCGATGAACGTTCGATTCGGGTTCGCGGCAAGGGGAACAAAGAACGGCGGGTGCCGGTCGGGAATCGGGCCGCCGGGGCCGTACAGACCTATCTGGAGGTCAGGCCCGATAAGCCCGGCCTGCGCGCCGTGTTTCTGAACTCGAGGAACGAGCGCCTGGGAGATCGTCAGGTCAGGCGCTTGGTGAAGGCATATGCGCTGCTGGCTTCGGGCGATTCCACCGTCCATCCGCACAGCTTCCGGCACGCTTACGCCACGCATCTACTGAATGATGGCGCAGACTTGCGGGCAATCCAGGAACTGCTCGGCCATGCGCGGCTGACTACAACGCAAAAGTACACACAGGTTTCGCTGAGAGATCTGCAGGCTGTTTACGACAGAGCACACCCGAAGGCGTAGGCGTCTTACACTGAAAGCGAAATGTCCACATCGCCGCGCCACTCGCCCATCACGGTCGAGCAGTACGAGCATTTCAAAGGATTCCGAGGTCTCAAGGATGAATTAATCTTTGGAGAGATCGTTCTGTCCCCTCAACCGAAGCCACTACACCAGCAGATTGCGGAAAACATCCATCGGTCTTTGCACACTGTGTTACAAGGGCAGCCGTTCGCAGTCAAGCAAAACACAAACATTCGCTTCCGCAACGCTCACAGTATGCCCGCACCCGACGTGCTCGTGACGACGCGGGAGCAGTGGATGGAGGCTTGTGACTCGGATTCGTACCTTTCGGCGCCTCCGTTACTCATCGTCGAGGTTCTCTCCCCGGCGAATCGCCGAAGAAGGGTAGAGGCCAAAGTGCAACTTTACCTGGCGAACGGAGTGAAAGAAGTCTGGTTGGCCTCTCCCAAGCGGAAGTCGGTCGAGGTAATTCGCGGAGATCAGACGGAGTCGCGCCATCAGCATTCAATTGAAGAGTCCATTGCACTGCCGCAGCCACTTAGCGGGCGAGTACTCGTGCGTCCCATCTTCGCTTTGAACGATTAGGGTTTACCGAATCCATAGTTTGGTTCGCCCGCGGAGAATGAATCCGAGCCGTGTCTTCCCGGATCTCTCAGTGACTGCAGCCGACGAGGGAAAAATGGCGCGAGCCCGAACGAACGGCGCCAGATGATGGCCCCCAAGGCTGAAAACGATAGGATCGCGACACTCTCTTGTACCCGGGACGCACCGGTTGCCGAGAAGCTGATGCCGGTCGTAAGCGTCAACCAGGCCGCGAGACATAAAGGGCACTTCGGCAGGAAAACAATGAGCGTTGCCGGCAGAATCGAGGCTGTAAACCTCGAGAGCCACCGGCCGAGGCGAGTAGGCCTCGGACCGGCAACGCAGCACGGAGTTGTCATCGGGCCACTTCCCCGGATGCGCAACACTCGCCCGGTTGATGCGATGTGTCGTACTCGTCGCGGCGTCGCCACCAGACTTCCGTCTCGTTCCGTCCTTTGGGGGCGCGATCTAGCCACTGATACATGCCCCAAAGCGAGTCCAGTCCACGTGCGTAGGTTGAATAGGTGTGGTGGACAACTCCGTCCTGGAGTGCGAAAGCGCTCATGCCCGGTCTGTCCCGATGGTAGGTGGCCGTGTCGGTGCCGCACATTGCGGCCATTGTGTTGACCGCCACGGCGCCGCCACCCTCCTGGCCCGGGCGCCATTCAAACGCTCTCTCGCGCCTATAGTTGTATTCGATGCCCCTTTCACGCTGTTGCTCCTGGGTAAACCCGACGTGGAAGTCGAAGTTGAAGTCGCTGGTGGCCGAGGAGGCCCAGGGAAATGTCCAGCCCATCCGCTGCCTGTAGGAGCGCACCTTCTCCAAAGGCGCGCGCGAAACCGCCCAGAGCATCACGTCATGCTGTGCAAGGTGGATCGCAAACCCGTTGAAGCTGTCCGCTATCGCCGAGCAGGACGGACACCCTGCCTTGTAGTCAGGCCCGAACATGAAATGGTAGACGAGCAGCTGTGAGCGCCCCTGGAACAGGTCCGGTAACGAGGCGCTGCCTTCGTCTGTATCAAATCGATACTCCTTCTCAATCGGAACCCACGGCAGATTTCGTCGCTGCTGTGCCACTTCGTCGCTGCGCCTGGTTAGCTCTTTTTCCGCTTCCAGAAGATTGATCCGTGCCGCGAGCCATTGTTCGCGTGTCCCGGTGTCATGTGTCGTCATCGTTGTGTCTCCTCTTTTTTCTGTGTGCGTGCTGCTTGCGGTTACGAGATAAACTTAGCGCCGGATGCGGGTATGGTGGGAGTGACAAATGTGTCGGGATTTCGACGATGGACTCACTGATAACAGCTGCGGCGCGTGCGCTTACAGCAGGTAATCCTCTCGGCGCGTTAAAACGAGTGGCACTACGCGAGGACCCGCCTGCTCTCGCGCTTCGAGGGATTGCGATGGCGCAGCTTGGCGATCTCATTCGAGCCAAAGCCCTACTCAAAAGCGCCGCCCGTGCTTTTGGTCCCAAGGAGGCCGTTGCCCGCGCCCGCTGTGTCCTTGCGGAAGCCGAAATCGCCCTTGTCTCGCGTGATCTGACGTGGTCGGCGAGAGCACTCGACGCGGCTCGGGCGGTACTGGAGCAGCATGGTGATCGTGTCAACGCGGCGCATGCAAGGTATCTCGAGATCCGCCATCTCCTCCTGATCGGGCGCCTTGATCAGGCCGAAGGCGCACTCGCCGAACTGGACCCGACCTCTTTTCCCCCTGCTTTGCAGAGCGTCCATGAAGTCGCCCTTGCCGGAATTGCCATGCGGCGTCTCCAGACGAAAAAGGCCCGTGCTGCGCTGCTTCGAGCCAAGAGCGCGGCCGAACAGTCGCGAGTCCCTGGGTTGCTCGCGGAGGTCGAAAGCGCTTGCCTCGTCCTGGGTACACCCGCCGCTCGCCTGATGGCCAGCGGCACAGAACGGCCCGTGCTTCTCGAGGAGGTGGAAGCGTTACACGGCTCGGGAGTGCTCGTAGTGGACGCATGCCGGTACGTTGTGCGTGCAGGCCGAACGGTCGTTCCCCTGGCGAGCCGCCCGGTTCTGTTTGCGCTCGCGCGGGCGATGGGCGAAGCATGGCCCAAAGATGTGCCGAGAGACGTGCTGCTGGCACGGGCATTCGGAGCGAAGCTTGCCGATGAATCGCATCGCGCCCGGTTGCGAGTGGAAGTCGGACGGCTTCGCCGGGCACTCCGGACGCTTGTCACTATCACAGCGACGGAACGAGGATTTTCGGTTGCGCCGTATCACGCCCGCGAGGTCGTTGTATTAGCGCCGCCGTTCGATGAGCCGCACGCTGAAGTGCTTGCCTTTCTTGCTGACGGCGAATCGTGGTCGAGTTCAGCCCTGGCGCTTGCTCTTGGAACGAGCCAGCGTACTGTACAGCGAGCACTCGATTCTCTCGTTGCCCGAGGGAAGGTTCATTCGTTTGGCCGCGGCCGGGCTCGCCGTTGGGTGACTCCGTCCGTACCGGGATTCGCGACGACTTTGTTACTCCCGGCTGCGTTCGTCGGCGACTAGGATCGGAGAATGAATCACTCACCAGCTGAGGTCGTCCGCGAGTATGGGCCGTTTCCAGGTGTTGACCACGTGCATGGCGTCACCTATGACGGTGAGCACGTCTGGTTCGCGGCTGGAGACACATTGAACACCTTCGATCCGGCGACCGGAACGATGCTTCGCTCAATCAATGTCGCTGCGCACGCGGGCACCGCATTTGACGGGCAATACCTCTTTCAGCTCGCCGAGGACCGCATTCAGAAGATCGACCCAAAAACCGGCAATGTGCTCGCGACCATTCCGGCTCCTGGCGGCGGAACGGATTCCGGGCTTGCCTGGGCCGAAGGTGCGCTCTGGGTTGGCCAATATCGCGATCGCAAGATCTACGAGATTGACCCGGACACAGGGACTATTCTTCGGACCATCGAATCAAAGCGTTTCGTCACTGGCGTGACTTGGATCGACGGCGAACTCTGGCACGGCACTTTGGAAAATGACAGGAGCGACTTGCGGCGCCTAGAGCCTCAAACCGGACAAGTACTAGAGATTCTCGAGATGCCCGTTGGAGCTGCCGTTTCAGGACTCGAATCCGACGGCCGCGATCAGTTCTTTTGCGGTGGTGGAAGGAGCGGGATCGTTCGGGCTGTCCGAAGGCCGGGGCGGCGTCCCCCAAATCAGCACCCTCGAAATTCTGAGCGGGACCAGACTACCTGACCCGGCAATAGACAATCCCAAACAGGTGGCCAGCTCAAGATCGGCCATGGTGGTAACAGTCGAGTCGAGCTTGGCATCAAAGCAATAAGTAAGAAAACAAAGTTGCTTCTCTTCGCGGTCTTTGCTCAGACCTGTTTGGCTGAGAGTCCGATCATCCTGGGCGTGCGGGGCGGGGCGCCGCTGAACGACGTCGTCCAAACCATTCAGGCTGCTGGCAGCTTATCCTCTGGAACCGACAACTATGTTGTGGGACCGACGCTAGGCATTCGATTGCCACTCGGAGTATCGTCGCCGGCGATGCTCTATTTACACGCTTATCGGTAACGCGGAGCGTCGGTTCCACTACCACTCTCTCGGCATCTGCAAGCTCCTGGAAATTTCCGGTCTTGTGCGGTTCACGGCAGGCAGTGGATTTCTTGCACCCTTTATCGGTGCCGGTGTTTCGGTTCGACATTTATCTGATTTCAGCAATGTCGGTCCATTTCTGACCGCTTCACCGTCAGCTGCTATGAATTCGGCAACTGTGGGCTTTGTGCTCGGCGGTGGCCTGCAGCTCAAGTTGGGTCCCTTGCACGTAAG
>JBJMGJ010000060.1:0-4342 GCA_045807965.1 Bryobacteraceae bacterium
CCAAGCCGAACTTCATTCCGACCACAGAGGACCTGAGCCGTCTCGAACGTGATCTACGCTTCCATTCGTCGACGACGGAAAATCCCGTCATGTTCTCGAAGGAACAGATAGCCGCCTTCAATCGCAACGGCTACCTGGCCGGTATTCGCATCTTCGATGATGCGGAAATTTCGTCCATCCGGCAGTACTTCGATGAGCTTCTGGCAAAGACACTCGCGACAGGCGGCGACAGCTACTCGATCAGCAGTGCGCATCTCCGGTACGGACGAGTCTACGACGTCCTGACGGACCGACGCATCGTGATGCGGATCAGGGACCTGCTCGGGGAGAACGTCATCGCGTGGGGCTCACATTTCTTCTGCAAAATGCCAGGAGACGGCAAACGGGTTTCCTGGCATCAGGACTCCAGTTATTGGCCGCTGACACCCTCCATGGCCGTGACTGCGTGGCTGGCGATCGATGATGCAACGGTGGAAAACGCCTGTATGCGCTACGTTCCCGGATCTCATCAATTCGGTCATCTCACCTACACGCTCAGCGAGAACGATGAAGGGAATATCCTGAACCAGACTGTTTCCGGCGCCGAGGCGTTTGGAGAGCCGGTAAACGTTCAATTGAAAGCCGGCGAAATCTCGATTCACAGTGACCTGTTGTTGCACGGTTCCGAAGCGAACCAGTCGAACAAGCGCCGTTGTGGACTGACGTTGCGCTACTGCCCTGCGAGTGTGAGAGCGGAGCTAGGCTGGAACGCAAAAGGCGTGATCGTGAGCGGAAAAGACGAGTCGGGTCACTGGGCAAATCCCCGGCGCCCGGCGGCCGATTGAGCTTAACGGCCGGCGCCTTGCTGCGTCAACTCGTCGTAGAGCTTATCCCCCACAACTTTGTGGACCGCCGTCGAGGGATGTTCTGCATGGTAATAGAAGTACGTCTCGGGCGTGGGGCAAGGTGTCGCGTCCTGATGGAACAATTGCCGGCCGGCGCAAGCGTCTTTGGTGTTGGTGATCCCATACTTCGCCGCATGGTTCATCACGTCATCGAAAAACGGCCCCCAAAGGCAGAGGAGGATATGCGCGTCCGGTAATTGCGGCGCCATCTCGTCCGGGATCTTCGCGAGCTCCGGATTGAGCCGCTGACCGACCGCGCTGAAACCCGGTATGGCGGTGGGCAGCAGGGCCAGCGCAAAGTTCCGGGCGCCGGACGCATAGAGCCTTTTCATCTCTTCTTCTAGATTCTTGATTGTGGTCTGATTTGCGAGTCGGCCGTCGTTCAAACCGCCGGCGAGAAAGAACAGCGTCGTTTTGGAATTGAACTTGATATCGCCCGAGGAAACACGTGCGGCAAAATCGTCCACCTGGTTCTGCATCCCGTAACCAAGCAGCGCAGTGTCTACTTTGCGGCCTGGCCCTCTCCCGGTTTGCGCACCACTGACCGCGAAGTCGAGGCTCTGGTCGGAAGAGTTCGGAGCGTTCGAGCGTGCGAGGACAAGACCGAGCCTTTTGGCTAGATATGCAACTGCGGTCGGGCCATTGCCATCGAGGTAACCTTCGCCAACGTCCGAGTGACTGTCGCCGAAGACGTACAAGCGGTCGAGACCCTTGCTTTGGCCCCACATAACCGTGACACATAGGCACGTGACCAGAGTGAAGGAAGGGCGGACGCGCATTCCCAGATTCTATAGAGGCGGTCGTTAGTACTTCGGAACCGTCGGATCGACTTTATCGCTCCAAGCCAAGATGCCACCAGTCATGTTGCGGACATTCTTGAAGCCATTTTGCTTGAGAAGATCCACGGCTTTCTGGCTGCGCGCACCGCTCTTGCAGTGGGCCACGATATCGGCATTGGGATCAAGTTCGTTCAGGTGTTTAGGAAGGTCGCCCAGCGGAATCAGCTTCGCGCCGGGTATGCGCGCAATCTGATATTCGTGCGGTTCACGCACATCAATGAGCGTGAAGTTTTCGCCGCGATCCTGCTTGCGCTTCACCTCGGCCGGATCGATCACGCCTTCCGTCGGCACCGGCTCGCTTGGCTGAGGCGCCACGCCGCAGAACTGCTGGTAATCGATCAGTTTTGTTACTGTCGGATGCTCGCCGCAAACAGGGCAATCGGGATCTTTGCGCAACTTGAGTTCACGGAATCTCATGCCAAGCGCATCGTAGAGCAGCAGTCTGTTTTTCAGAGTCTGCCCGATTCCGAGGATGACCTTTACCGTCTCGGTAGCTTGCACCACGCCGATCAATCCCGGCAAAATTCCAAGCACTCCGCCTTCCGCGCAGCTCGGAACTAAACCGGGCGGCGGCGGTTCCGGATAGAGGCAGCGGTAGCAGGGACCATCTTCGTACGCAAACACAGTCGCTTGCCCTTCAAAACGAAAGATGGAGCCGTAGACGTTCGGCTTTTTTGAGATAACGCAGGCGTCGTTGACGAGATAGCGGGTGGGGAAGTTGTCGGTTCCGTCCACGACAACGTCATAATCCGCGAAGATCTCGAGAGCATTGTCGCTCGAGAGCGCGGTATCGAACTTATCGACAATGAGATGCGGATTGATGTTCTTCATCGTGTCCGCAGCGGAATCCAGTTTCTTGCGTCCCAGATCGCTCGTGCCGTGAATGATCTGTCGCTGGAGGTTCGAGGCGTCGACTACGTCAAAGTCGACCATCCCGATCCGTCCGATACCGGCCGCCGCGAGATACATGCCCAGCGGCGCACCTAAGCCGCCCGCGCCGATCATCAACACTTTCGCCTGCTTCAGTTTGAGCTGGCCTTCCATGCCGACTTCGGGCAGGATCAGATGCCGGCTGTAACGTGCGATCTCATCGTTGCTGAGAGTTGCCGTTTCCGGCTCTGCCAGTCCAACGGCGCCGCCGGCAATGCTCGGCACAATCGATATGGTCTCCGTGCCTTCAAGCTCGGTCGCGTCTTTGTCCATGAAGCGAATGTCTTCATCGTTCACATAGACGTTGACGAAACTCCGCAGCTTGCCTTGATCATTGAACAGGTTCGTCTTTATGTTCGGGTATTTCGTCGTGAGGTCCTGAAGCGCCTCGCCCACCGTTGCTCCCGATACTTCCACTGCGTCACTCTGCTCGGTGAACTGGCGTAGCGCGGTCGGTATTAAGATTTTGGCCATAGTAATTCCTCTTTTTCGGCGTGTGTCTGATCAGGATCTGGCAAGAAGCTGCTCGCGTGATCAAACCTGCCGTTCTGAACGGACAGGACTACAAACGAGTACCAGGGACAGGAATTCTTGAGATCTGTGTCAGAGAAATAAGCATCCGCATCCGGATGGGAGTGGAAAATACCAATCAGATCCAAGCCTTGTGCACGCGCGCTTTTCTCCGCCGCGAGCAGATCTTCCGGCCGGACCTGGTAGCGATCGCCCTGCGCCCCGTTCCAGGTATTTTCGAGGACAACGGCTTCCGTCACCACCTTCTTGTCAGCAAGAGAGTGCCCCAGCATGGCGCCGCAGCATTCGTTCGGATACGTCCGTTCCGCGTGCAGAAGCATGGTCTGCCAGGCATTTTGTTCGATTTCAATCATTCCAAAAAGATTCGCTTAAATACTTCTGGCCGCCGTCACACAGGATCGTGACGATCAATCCCTTGCCACCCTGGTTCGAGATCTCATCCGCCAGCCTGGCCGCCCCGAACACGTTTGCCGCCGCCGAAATGCCGACGAGCAGGCCCTCTTCACGAGCGAGACGTCTGGCCATCTCGTAGGCGTCTTCGGTTTCGACCCAAACGTTTTCATCGGCGAGCCGCGGATCGTAGATCTTTGGATGAATCGCGCTCGGCATATGCTTCGTTCCTTCTAAGCCGTGCAAAGGCGAAGCGGGTTGCAGCGAGATACAGCGAACGTGCGGCAAATCTTGTTTCAGCCGGCGGGTTACGCCCGTGAAAGTGCCCGTAGTGCCTAAAGCCGCCATGAAATGAGTAAGTTGCCCGTCGGTTTGCCGGATGATCTCCGGCCCCGTAGTCTCGAAGTGGGCCTCCCAATTTGCCGCATTTCCATACTGGTTGGGATAGAAGTAACGCTCGGGGTCGGCCTGATAGATGTCCTGACAGCGTCGGAAGGCTCCATCTGAACCCTCGCCCGGGTCAGTCAAAACCAGCTCGGCGCCGAACGCTTTGAGAATTTGCTTACGTTCGGGGGATGCATTGGCGGGGAGGCACAACAGGACTTTGTAGCCTTTCGCAGCGCAAACCATGGCGTACGCGATGCCGGTGTTGCCGCTTGTCGAGTCCAAAAGGATCTTTCCCGGCCGCAACTCACCGCTCTCTTCGCCTTTGCGAATCATGTTGTAGGCAGGACGATCTTTGACGGAACCGCCAGGGTTCAGGAATTC
>JBJMGJ010000061.1:0-7374 GCA_045807965.1 Bryobacteraceae bacterium
GCAGGAGGAATACGGTGTTCAAAGCTGCCGCCGCTTCAGCCACGAACATGACCGGGTTGGTGACCAGGTCACGCGGATTCATCTTGAGAAAAGCATCTCGCACCGAGCCCAAAAAAACCTGTGGGTCGCGGAAAGCGCGGTAACATTCTCGCGACGCTGACCCGGACGGGTGGGAGCGAACCGAGGCAGAGGGACTTTCGGGCGCCAACATAGCTAATCCTAAAGAGATAGCATTAGCGCTTCTTACCACTTTCAATGCTTAAGCTGGCGGAAATACTAAACGTCTCTACGGTTTTAAGGGGATTAGGGGGCGGACGCCCGGGGGTTTCGGGTATTGATCAGGCGTCCGCTTCGTTACGGGGATGTACCTCAGAAACGTTGGTCTCAGCGCCAAGGTTACTGGATTTCAAAATTCGTCGAAAAGTTTTTTTTAATCGAACATTCCCTCGAATAACACCGAAGAGAGGTAGCGTTCACCACTATCGGGTAAGACTACTACAATCGTCTTACCTTCCATCCCGGGTTCTTTTGCCAGGCGCACGGCCGCAGCCGCAGCCGCTCCACACGAGATACCCGACAAAATACCTTCTTCGCGCGCAAGCCGTTGAGCCATCTCAACGGACTCTTCGTTCGTGACGAGTTCCACACGATCAACCAGAGAGAGATCGAGATTGTCGGGTACGAATCCCGCGCCGATTCCCTGGATTTTGTGCGGACCGGGTTTAAGATCCTGATGCTCCAAGGTTTGTTTGATCACGGGACTGGCTGTTGGCTCGACCGCCACCGATACCAGAGGGTGTCTTTTTTCATTCTTGACGTAACGAGATACGCCGGTAATTGTGCCGCCCGTCCCGACCCCGGAAACCAGGACGTCTATTTTGCCGTCTGTGTCTTCCCAGATTTCCGGTCCTGTGGTTTTGAAGTGAATTTCCGGGTTCGCCGGATTCTTAAACTGCTGGGGCATCACGTACCGATTCGGATCAGAGGCGACGATTTCTTCCGCCTTCGAGATCGCGCCTTTCATGCCTTTAGCCCCTTCGGTCAGGATCAGATTCGCCCCGAGAGCCTTTAAGACCTTACGCCGCTCCAGCGACATCGTATCGGGCATGGTGAGCGTCACCGGGTACCCACGTGCGGCGCCCACAAAGGCCAGAGCTATACCCGTATTCCCACTGGTTGGCTCAACGATCTCTTTGCCGGATTTCAGAACTCCCCGTTGCTCCGCATCCCAGACCATGGCCGCGCCAATCCGGCACTTCACCGAGAAGGCCGGGTTTCGGCCCTCGATCTTAGCCGCCACGATCGCTTTGGCGCCATCTACGACGCGATTCAGTTTAATCAGGGGCGTGCGGCCGATGCTGAATGAGTTGTCTTGGTAAATCAAACGTCTGCTCCTCAAATGTCCCAGTTGGGTACGTAGCTTGTATTCTTTTCCCGCCAGTGTCGGGCCAGTTCTGAAAACGTTGTCTGGTCGAGAACCTCGGACACAGCAGCTTCGACGCGGCCCCAAATATCGGCAAATGGGTCGTCGGCCTGCCCGCGCCCCGGGGTCTTCAGATTCTCCATCGACCGCAGCACCTCGCCGATCGTGATGGAATCCGGAGAGCGTGCCAATAAATAGCCCCCGTCAGCGCCGCGCCTGGAATCCACAAATCCGCTTTGTTTCAAACCGGCTAAAATCAACTCCAAGAATTTTTGCGGGATCTTCTGGCGTTTCGCGATCTCGGCTATTTTCACGGGCTGGGGGGCGCCGCTCTGCCCTTGGGCTGCAAGTTGTTGCGCGGCTAAGTCAAACAACGCCCTCAGAGCATATTCGCTCTTCACCGATATATTCATCCCGGTCCTTATTGATCTTAATCCCGATAGGCGATCGGACCTTGAAATCAGCGATAACTGAGGTCGAGCTCGGACTATTCCGCGGTTACCATTTAGGATGGACCTAACATTGTTAAATAGAAGGCACTAATTGTCACGACAGCTTTTTGGAACGGACGGAATTCGCGGGGTGGCGGGAGAGCCGCCTCTGGATCGCAGGACTGCGCACGCGCTGGGTGTGGCGCTAGGAACGTGGGCCCAAAAGGCCGCTAGGGAAGCGGCGGATGGCGGGTCTGAAGTTTTGATCGGGATGGATACGAGAGAAAGCGGCCCGTGGCTCGCCTCGGCAGTCGCTGGAGGCCTGAACGAAGTCGGCGTTCGATCGCGTTTTGCCGGGGTGATTACAACCCCAGGCCTTGCATACCTGACGCGCACGGGACCGTTTGCCGCCGGTGTGATGATTTCGGCTTCGCACAACCCCTATCACGACAACGGCCTGAAAGTCATCAGTCATTCGGGATACAAGCTGCCCGACCACACCGAATTGGAACTGGAAAAGCTGATGACGACCTGGCTCGAATCCGGTTCGCAAGCGGCGCCGATGGAGTTGCCGGTTGATCGAAGCTTAGACCGGATCTATGAGGGCTACCTGCTGGGAACGGTCACTGGGAAGTTCCGGTTCAACCTGGCGGTTGATTGTGCCAACGGAGCGGCTACGGAAATAGCGCCCCACGTGTTCGGGCAACTAAACGTCAACGTTGATTGGCTCGGCAATGCACCGGATGGACGAAATATCAACCTCAACTGCGGTTCTTTGCACCTCGAAAATCTCCAGCGTCGGGTGGTGGAAACCGGTGCCGATTTTGGCGTAGCATTCGATGGAGATGCCGACCGGGCACTGTTTGTCTCCGGAAGTGGAAAGATCGTGGACGGAGACGCTGTCCTGTTCCTGGCGGGCTCGGCGCTCAAAGTTGTGGGGAAGCTGCCGGGCGATCTGGTGGTTGCCACCGTCATGTCGAATATCGGACTCGAGAAGGCGCTCGCCAGTCACGGAATCACGATGATGCGAACTCCCGTCGGCGACAAGTATGTTCTTGAACAGATGCTGGAGCGCGGCTCCGCTCTAGGTGGCGAACAATCGGGACACGTCATTTTCTCCCAGTACGCCACCACGGGCGACGGTATTCTCACCGCCTTACAGGTGCTTCAGATTACCCGGGATTCGGGACGCACGCTGGATGAGCTGGTTGCCGAAATCGAGAGCTTTCCTCAAAAACTGGTGAACATCCGCGTGAAGACCAAGCGTCCTCTTGCCGAGCTTTCTTCCGTGCAGGCCGAAATCGCGGCTGCTGAGCGGGCGTTCGGGGGAAGTGGTCGCGTACTGGTCAGATTTTCGGGCACAGAACCGCTCGCGCGGGTCATGGTAGAAGGGCCTTCGGAAGACGAAGTGAACAAATGGACCGGTAGAATCGCCGAGGCCATTCAGACCGAACTTGGCAAGACGAACTGACGAAGAAATTCGTGTTAAACTCGAATCGCTTCGGAGGCTTTCGCCTTCTCAAGCAGCCTCCCGCAACAGCGATTCTCATGGAACGAGCCGCGCGTCTTTTTAAAAGCAAATCGGTCAATCGCGAGATCATGAGCGACGAAGATGTTTTCCGCGCCGCCTGGCCGCTTGCTGTCGGGAAACACATCGCTCGGCACACGTCCCGCGTAAAACTGGTGCGTGAGAAGCTGGTGGTCGAAGTTGAGGACGCGATCTGGCAGCGGCAGCTCCATACGCTGTCATCGCAGATTCTGAGTCAGTTGCGTAAGGTCACGGGGAACTCTATTCTCACGGAGCTGGAGTTCAAAATCGCGATTCCTCGCCGTGCTGTTCAGCGTGCACGGGCCAACGAATGTGCAGCGGACAACATGCCTGCCCTTCTCGGTGGCGATGAGGCGGAGACTATCCTGGATCCTGTGCTAAAGAAGGTATATCGACTCTCGCGTAGGAAGGCTACTGCTTGACCTTAACTGAAAAGGAGGTCCGCTATATTGCCGATCTGGCAAACCTGCGGCTGTCTGAAAATGAAGTTTCTAAGATGTCCCGGGACCTCGGCCACATCCTGACCCATATCGAACAGCTCAACGCATTGGATACGGCGAGTGTGGAGCCTATGGCTCAAGTACTGTTCGAAACCGACGAAACGGCAACCTTGCGGGAAGACACTCCACGTCTCACGTTGACGAACGAAGAAGCCTTGGCAAACGCGCCCGCCAAGGGCAGCGGGTATTTCAAGGTGCCGAAAGTGATCGACAGATCATGAGCGGTCTCGCGGAGATTGCGTCTCTCGATATCAGTTCGATTCGAAACGGCCTTCTCAAAAAACAATTTTCCGCAACCGAACTTGCCACGCAGGCGCTGAACTACGCCGAGCGCGAGAATCAGAAGACGAACGCCTACCTGACCTTCTCACCGGAGAGGGCCCTTCGGACGGCGGCGAAAGTGGATGCGGACATAGCCTCTGGTTTATCTGGCGGCGTATTGGCCGGCGTTCCGCTCGGAGTAAAAGACGTTATCGTGACGCAGGGGCTTCGGACCACGTGTGGATCTCGCGCGCTCGAGACGTACGTTCCGCCCTACGATGCGACCGCCGTTTACCGGCTGGAATCAGAGGGCGCGATGGTCATCGGGAAATTGAACTGCGATGAGTTCGCGATGGGCTCCTCCAATGAGAATTCGGCCTTCGGGCCGGTCCGTAACCCGCGAGCGCTCGATCGAGTGCCGGGCGGATCGAGTGGCGGGTCCGCCGCAGCCGTTGCGCAAGGTACCGCGGTGGTTACGCTTGGTTCCGACACGGGCGGCTCCATCCGGCAGCCGGCAAGCTTCTGCGGTGTCGTCGGGGTTACCCCTACCTATGGGCGTGTGTCCCGCTATGGTCTGGTTGCCTTCGCCAGCTCGCTCGACCACATTGGCCCTTTCGCTCGGAACGTAAAGGATGCCGCGACCGTGCTTCGGGCGATGGCCGGGCGTGACGAACAGGACTCTACGTCTTCGTTTGCCCCGGTCGACGACTACGAAGCCGCCATGCGGATTCCGGTGAAAGGATTGAAGCTGGGGCTTCCGAAGGAGTACTTCGAGGGACTCGGAGCGGAAACCGGCAATGTCATCCAGACTGCCGTGAAACAGCTTGAGAGTCTGGGCTGCGCAGTCCAGGAGATCAGCCTTCCCCATACGAGGTACGCTCTTTCGTGCTACTACATCATCGCCACGGCTGAAGCGAGTTCGAATCTCGCCCGTTATGACGGCGTCCGGTACTCGACACGGACGGCGGACAGCACGCTGGCCGACATGTATCGGGATTCCCGCGGTGATACCTTTGGGAGCGAAGTGAAGCGCCGCATCATGCTGGGCACCTACGTCCTCAGCGCGGGCTACTACGACGCTTACTACAAGAAAGCGCAACAGGTCCGAACACTGATCGCTCGGGACTTCACAGACGCTTTCTCCCAAGTGGATGCGATCGTGGCGCCCGTTTCGCCGTTTCCAGCCTTCAAGATGGGTGAAAAGGTGGAAGATCCGCTCGCCATGTATCTTTCGGATGTTTATACTCTCACCGGCGATCTGGCGGGTGTGCCGTGTATGAGCGTGCCGTGTGGCGAATCTGCCGAAGGTCTGCCGATCGGACTCCAGATCTTCACCAAACACTTCGACGAGGCAACGATGTTCCGGATTGCGCACGCGTACGAGCAATCGACGTCGCGGTAGGGGGGCGGCTGCGCGGCGTAACGCCGACTTGAAATACTGGAGACACCCATGTCTACTCCGAATCCGAATGAGCAGGATCGTCTCAAGCGGGCAGCCGCGGAATGGTCTGCGGAACAGCTTCGGGACGGGATGATCGTAGGCCTAGGTTCCGGAAGCACTTCCGCTATGGCGGTGGACGCTATCGGGAAGCGCGTCCAGGAAGGTCTGAAGATCATCGGCATTCCGACATCCGAACAAACGGCGGAACAGTCGCAACAGCTTGGTATTCCATTGGCCACTCTCGGCGAGTACCAGGAAATCGATATTGCCATCGACGGCGCCGACGAAGTCGAATTGGGGAGTCTCAACCTCATCAAAGGCGGCGGCGGGAATCAGTTGCGTGAAAAAATCGTGGCCACGGCCGCGAAGCACTTTCTCGTCATCGTGGACCAAAGCAAGCTGGTTAACCGGCTGGGCGAGAAATTCAAGGTTCCGGTTGAAGTTGCCCAGTTTGGCTGGCAAGCGACCTCACGCGCTCTCGAGAAATTATCCGGTCATCCGAGCCTTCGAAAGGCAAAGACGGGCGAGCCATTCATCACGGACGGCGGAAACTATATACTCGATTGCGCTTTCGGTGCAATATCGTGTCCTCCCGAATTAGCGAAAGAACTCGATAGCGTCGTTGGCGTACTGGAACACGGATTGTTCATTGGCATGGCGGGACAAGTGGCAATCGGTGGACCGGAAGGGATTCGCCTGCTCAGCCGAAGATCGAACAAGTAAATGGAACTCGTGGCCTGCAGGCTTGAAGCTACCAGATGCAACGAATGCCATAAGCATCGAACCATCGAACAACACTTCGTTGCTGAGAATCGGTATATTCTCTTCCTGCGCTTGCGCCGGTCAACATCCAGTCAAACGGATAGTTGTGCGGTCCGGGAAGCAGGCCCGCGCCCTTCGGTTAGCAAAGGCAGCGCGGTTGGCATAAACTTCGAAGTGTTCAGCACCAGGCACTTTTGCCCTTAGCCTTCCACGTTCAGCTCTCGCTTGATCTCTTCAATAGATCGATCCTTCCAATTCTTTGCGTGATTCTCAACGGACGAGAAACTGCGTGGCAGCATCCGGTCGATATACAGAGTTCCGTTCAGGTGATCGATCTCGTGTTGAAGAATTCGCGCATACCAACCGGACGCTTCGATCACCTGGGGCTCCCCATGCTGATCGAGGCATTCGACCCGGACCTCCTGGGCGCGCCGAACGATAGCCGTGAAGCCCGGAAGACTCAGACAGCCTTCGAAAAACTCGACCGTGGTTCCCGGATGAAGGGTCAGCACCGGGTTGATGATTACGTGAAAGGGAACAGGCCTTCTTCCACGCGCCGCAAGGACCTGTTCGGAGATGTCCTTCATGTATTCGGCCTTGTCCTCGATCACCGCCACGGAAAGCGGCACACCAATTTGCGGTGCTGCGAGGCCCACGCCTGGTGCCTTCCGCATTGTCTCTCGCATCTGCGCGATCAGTTCCTGAATTCGGTGGCTACGGATTTCGTCCCTCTCCAGGCGTCTCGATCGACCGCGAAGAACAGCTTCCCCGACCTGAACGATATCCATGCCTGAATGGTACTGGCTTGGATGTTCTGACTCCAGATCTTTCCGTTCACGTGCCATCTACTGAAAACCTCCCTCGCCCCGAGCCGCGCATGCAGCTCCGCGCGCAGCCCGGCGCGGCGCCGGGCCAGGCCCCTCTCCAGGTCCGCCAGGCGGTCGCGGGCCGCCATCAGGGTCGGGGTGTTGGGCCCGCTGTCCTCGTAATTGGCGATGACCTCGCGC
>JBJMGJ010000062.1:0-3833 GCA_045807965.1 Bryobacteraceae bacterium
GCGAGTTCCACACAGAGGTTATCCTCGACCGCTTGCGCGATGTAGGACTCGGCGTAAACTGCCCCGCTGATGTGCAAATGCAGATCCGCTCCTTTCGGCATGCGTTCGAGGAAGGCCCGCAGCTCCAGAGGATTGCCTCGGGAGCGCTCGAACGCACGCTGGACGGTAGAGGACGCTTCCTGCTTCTCCTGCCAGCCGAAGAGGGGAAGTGCAAACCATAAAGCAGCGCATACAGCAACTCGAATCATCGAGCTTTGACTTCCCAGTGACATCCGGTGGTTCAAATCGCGCACCCCTTGCGTTCTTTCCACCGCCCCCGGGTGAAGTCCGGGAACTTCGCTGGAGCGCTGCCGTTGGCGACGGATTGTTCGCTCAGCGGGCCGGGAGCGGACCATGCGGCCGCATCATAGACATCGAGATCGGGCGGAAGGCCCTTGCGCATGCATTCGGCCAACCGGTAAATGAGGATGAAATCCATTCCGCCATGGCCTCCGAGCTTCTGAGCGATCTGGCCCTGTGTCTTCCAGAGCCGATGCTGAAACTTTTCCTTGTAATCGCCGATTGTTCCCCAGACCTCAGCTCCGGCTTGCTCATCCAGGTAGAGGCGCGGTGGATAATCTTTGAACACCCCTTTCGTCCCGGCGATCGAGTTCAAACGGTCGTAAGGGTGAGGGTTCGAAACATCATGCTGGAGGTTGATGGTTAAACCGTTCGCGGTCTTGATGAGCGAACTGTTCATGTCGCCGTTCAGATAGCGCTCGTTCCAGTTTGGGCTACCGCGCGGAACGTGCCTTTGTCGATACTCGGCGAGACCTAATGGAGGAGTGCTCATCGATACCAGGTAATCAAACCGATCTCCGCGGTTGACGCCCATGTAATTGGCGACCGGCCCTAAACCGTGTGTGGGGTAGAGATTGCCGTCGCGCCTGGTATGAAAACTACGACGCCAAAGTCCTTCGCCCGTGTCTCCGAAAAGTTCTTCGCGGAGATCGTGGATGTAAGCGGCTTCGCCGTAGAGCAGGTCACCCAACACCCCGGCCCGAACCATGGCAAGCACTAAGGTTTCGTTATAGCCGTAACAGCAGTTCTCGAGCATCACGCAATGCTTGCGCGTCTGCTCGGAAGTGTTTACAAGCTGCCAACACTCGTCAATAGTGATTGCCGCGGGGACTTCCGTAAAGGCATGCTTGCCCTTCTTCATGGCCGAAACGGCCATGGGAGTATGCCAATTCCAGGGCGTCGCAATAATGGCAGCGTTCAAATCGTCGCGATCGAGCAGCTTCTCGAACGCATATTCGCTATGAGTGTAAGTGGCGGGAGCTGATTGTCCCGCCTTTTCCACCATGTATTTAGCGCGCTCCACCTTTTCGGGAACGATGTCGCAAAGCGCTGAAATCTGAACGTCTGCCGCGAGAAGATTTTGAAGAAGTGCCGTGCCCCGTCCGCCGGTGCCGACGAGCCCGATACGCGGGTTGGCGGGACGGAATGGCGCCTGAAGCATAGACGCGCCGTTTGCGGCTGTCTGGGCATTCGCCGCCAACGTAGCGGATGTAGCTAGCTCGAGGAACTGTCTTCTCGAAGGACCCGGCATGCCCTCAACTATAAAGGAGCCGTCACATCGAGACAGGCGCGTTGGCCTGGTTAGAAGAAGCCGGGCGGCTTAGTTAACCAGCGCTACGCGAATCTGCTTTTCAATGCAGAGGCGGGCAGCTTCAATGCGTTCCGCGACCCATGTCTCGGACAACGAAAAGGCAGCGGCGAGTTGGGTGGGCGTCGCGCCGCGCTTGTGTTCGGCATAAAGGCGGAAAGGCAGATAATCGCTGGAAAGTAATTCTAAGGCATTCTCGGGCATACACTTGAGTGCGCGACGGCGCGTTTTCCTCTCTTCGGGAAAACTTCGTTGCATTTCGCATGCCAACTTAGAATCGACGAGCGCCAGCGGATTTCTATCGCAGAATTTCGCTCACCGTTTCGAACGTGTAGCCTTGGTTTTTCAGCCATGGAATTAGCTGCTTGACGGCGCTCAGAGTCTCGCTGATATCGGGATTCGGGCGAATATCTCTTCCATCGTGCAGGCAAATAATACCGCCCGGAGAAGCCTTTCGGCGAATCCGGTCGACGACCCTGTCCGATTCCCATTCCCAATCGTGCGCAATCACCGTCCACATGACTCCGAGCAGATCAAGCTGGCGTTGCGCCTCAGCCATGCCATACCAGCGCAGGCCATAGGGAGCACGCAGGAGTCTCGGCTCAACTTTCACCTCCGCTTGGATGATGGCTTGGGCAAGAGAAAACTCGTCCAGAATGAACTGCGGCGACCGCACCCGCACCGGCCACCCCAGCGTTGGACAGAGCCGAGTGTGAGAATACGTGTGATTCCCGATCTCATGGCCGGCTTGACTGATTTTGCGGCCAATGTCTGGATGTCGACGAACATTGACCCCGCACTGGAAAAACGTCGCCTTGATGCCTTCTTTGCCCAAATAGTCGAGCAGTTCCAAAGAACCCGGGCTGGGGCCGTCGTCGAACGTCAATGCGATGGACCGGCGTTTCCCCGGTCCCCGGTAAACCGACCGTCCAAAAACCTGGGACGAGCGGCCCCGCACAGCGTAAGCGGCAGTCCCGACGGCGAGACCGGCCACTGCCGTCGCTCGAGCGACCCTACCCATCATTGGCATTTCGTCAGAGTATCAGGGCAAACAGGCTTTTCCACGAATCCTCGCAGGGTTGCATCGGGCTTGATCGGCAGATGGTAGAAGCGCCGGCCAGTCGCATGGTAGACGGCATTTGCGATCGCGGCGGCGACGCCAGTGATTCCAATTTCGCCTATGCCCTTCACGCCGAGGGAGCTTCCCCGCGCATCGTTTTCTGCGATCAGAATGGGATCGATAGCCGGAACGTCTAAGTTGGTTGGGACAAGCGCCTCAGCCAGATTTCCGTTCACCCACCCGCCAACCCGCATGTCCGGCATCGTCTCTTCCATCAGCGCCATTCCAAGCCCCCAGATCATAGCGCCTCGCAATTGGCTTTCGGCAAGCTTCGGGTTGACGATTCTTCCGGCACTAAACGCTCCCACGAGATGCTCAACCCGCAGTTCGCCGGTTTCGGCATGCACGCTGACCTTGGCGAACTGCGCTCCAAATGCGGCACGTGCATAGCGACTCTTCCCGAATAGCCGGCCGGTGACAGCCTTCGCGCTCAGGGTTTCCATACCGCGGCGCGTAAGAATGGCGGCGTAGGACTCGCGCCGACCGGGCTCTTCGCGTGAAAAGAGGTCCCCATTTTCCTGGCCGATGAGACCTGATTTCGTGCCGTAGAGAGGCGAGCGTTTGTCGACCACGGCCAAAACCGTCAGTTGCCTCTTCAACTTCTCAGCCGCGGCTTGAATGGCGCAACCGACGCTCAGCGTCGTCGTCGATGCTGCCGTGAGAGGTGCAAACGGCAACTGAGTGTCGCCCCATTCGAGTCTCACGTTCGATTGAGGCAGAGCCAAGCTCTCGGCAGCTATCCGAGTCAGTGCTGTGATGGCGCCCTGACCGATCTCCTGGAAAGCACTCTGTACCACGGCGGTTCCATGTGGATAAAGGGTGACTCGCGC
Source organism: Bryobacteraceae bacterium (assembly GCA_045807965.1). Classification (GTDB taxonomy): domain Bacteria; phylum Acidobacteriota; class Terriglobia; order Bryobacterales; family Bryobacteraceae; genus Bog-105. Next base: position 3,599 of record JBJMGJ010000062.1, read on the forward strand.
ACTCGCTGGAAACTGCATGGTTCGGTAGGCCGCCGTGGCCATTCCGAAACCGACGAGAAGGTCACCGTTCCGAGTGGCGCGGGGCTGACCCTCACGGAGCGACCAGCCGATCTTCTCCGCGCCCGCTCGGTAGCACTCATTTAGCGACTTACTGGACCACTGGCGGCCCGTAGCTGGATCGACGTCAGCGTAGTTCGTCATCCGGAGTTGAATGGGGTCGATCCGGAGCTCTTCC
>JBJMGJ010000063.1:0-12850 GCA_045807965.1 Bryobacteraceae bacterium
CTCCCCTCCGGACGCGGCTGCTGCCACGTCGATCATGCGCACTTTCCGTCTGCCCCGCCGAGTCGTTCAAATTTTGGAAGGCGAAAGCCTGGTGAACGATGCGGCAGCCCTGACCGTTTACAGGTTCGCTATTGCCGCGATCGTTTCCGGCACGTTCTCATTTCCGCGAGCAGCTCTGTCCTTTGTCTGGATTTCAGCAGCGGGAGTTGCGGTCGGCGTGGCTTGCGCCTATCTGCTGGTGAAGCTCTATCCGCATTTCAAAGACCCGCAGGTAGAGATCCTGTCGACCTTCTTACTCGGATACTTCGCTTATGTCGGGGCAGAGGAGATGCATTCGTCGGGCGTCCTCGCGGTAGTCGCTTCGGGCTTGATATTCGGGTGGCACGCACCCCAACTGTTCAGCGCCCCAACAAGGTTGCGAGCCGGTGCCGTCTGGGAAACGACTATCTTTCTCTTGAACGCCACCGTATTTCTTGCCATCGGACTGCAAATGCCAAACGCAACAGCCGCATTGCACAACTACCGTCGCCAAGATCTGTGGCTGTGGGGGAGCGCTCTCGCTTTGGCGGTCATTGTTACCCGTGTAGCTTGGGTGTTCCCGGGCACCTATCTGCCCCGGATTGTCTCGAAGAGTATTCGGGAACGCGAACCGGCCCCAAGCTGGCGAGCGGTGTCCGTCGTTGCGTGGACTGGCCTGCGGGGTGTCGTATCGCTGGCCGCGGCAGAGGCCGTACCGCGAACCCTGGCCGACGGGACACCGTTTCCGCACCGCGATCTCATCCTTTTTCTTACGTTCGTAGTCATCATGACGACCCTCGTTTTGCAGGGCCTGACGCTCGGACCGTTGATCAAGCGTCTCAAAATAGAGCCAGACCATTCTCTGCAGGAGGAACATCTTATGGCGAGCATTCATGCCGCCGAGCGTGCGGTGCATCGAATTGGAGAACTCGAGAAGACCCTGGATACCGATTCGGCGGTGATCCATAGAGTTCGCGGCTACTACAACGATCGGCTGGGTTCGCTCCGAGCCCAGTTACAGCTCGGCCCCCTCGAACCGAGCGGGAAAAAACCCGAGGAATTCCAGAGTATCGCAGAGCAAAGAATATGGTGGGAATTGGCAAAAGCAGAACGTGACGCCGTCTTGTCCCTGCGCAAACAACGCCGAATCGGCGATGAGGCAATGCGCAAGATCGAAAACGATATCGATCTGCTCGAAGCGCGCATCGTGCCAAAGAGCGGTCACTGATCGGAGGCTTGGCGCGAGCGCCTCGTGTGTTTCGTTCCGGCGCTAAGAAGAAGGCAAGTTATTTCCGGAGGTGCGCATCGATAATCTTCCGGCTTAGCTCCACGGCGTCCGTTTTGTAAGCTCCAGCCAGATACTGCTCTCTAAGTTCCGCGATGCGAGCTTCGCGATCGTCCTGCTTTGTCCTCGTTTTCACCGGCGCCGGCGCAGCAGCTGCTCCGGTAGACTGTGTTGCTTTCGAGAAAATAGAAGCTTTGTGCATAGTCACTGAGAGTAAGGGGACAGAGTTTTCCGACGAACCGCCGCTCCTCATCTTATCGGATAGAAACGGCCGGACACAGATCAGACAAATCCTACTCGTCAATGAACTTTCGAAAGTTCAAGAAACGCACTTTTCAGCCGACCAGCCCTTAAGTTATTCCGGGTTTCTGACGAATTTCCATTGAAGCCGAAAGGCGAATGAAATTCGAACCCGATGACAACAGCTCATTTAGAAGTCAACACAGCACCACCGGCCGCAATAACTCCGGAGAAAACCCGAGAAGGCCTGATCCTTGAGCATCTCCCTCAGGTGAAGCTGATCGCGCGCCGGATTCATGAGCGCTTGCCGCTTTCGGTGAGCCTGGAAGATCTGATTTCCGTTGGCGTTGTGGGCCTGATTGCCGCAATCGACCGATACGATCCGAGACACGACGTGAAGCTGAAGACCTACGCGGAATACAAGATTCGGGGCGCCATTCTGGACAACTTGCGCGGGCTTGACTGGGCACCCCGCCAACAGCGCAAACGGGCGAAGTCCATCGAGACTGCCATCGCCGCCCTGGAGCAGCAACTACAACGGATGCCGACCGAAGAGGAGATTGCTTCTCGCCTGCAGATCCCCGTCGCTGAGTACCAGGAATGGCTATCCGAGTCGCGCGGCTTAACACTCGGCAGCTTGGAGAACGCCGGCTCCGAAGAGGAAGGATGCAACCTGCTCCGATATCTGGCTGACTCTGACGAGCATTGGCCCTCGCAGATTCTGGAGCGAGCCGAGTTGGAGCGCTTGCTCGCAAGTGCCATCGACAAGATGTCCGACCTCGAGAAGACCGTTCTCAGCCTCTACTACTACGAAGAAATGACACTCCGGGAAATCGCAAAGGTGCTCGGGTTGCACGAGTCTCGCATCTCACAGCTGAAATCGCAAGCCATCCTGCGGCTCCGGTCCTTCATGCGGAAGCGATGGCCCATTGATCGTGCAGTGAGGACCCAGGCATAGCCGGCACATTAACGACGCGGCTCGACCGGCGGCAGCGTAAGCGTTACTTCTTTATGATCGCGGGTCGCCACGATGCTGATTTCTTTGCGCAGGGGGCGTTGAGACCGGAAATACGAGCTAAGATCACGAGCAGTCTGAACACTGCTGGTGCCAATGCCTGTGATCACATCTCCCACTTTTAGACCGGCTCGAGCAGCCGGAGAATCATCGTCCACCGAACGAACGAGCATGCCGCCCTTTACCCCGAAGTACTGGGCCATAGGTTTGTCGAGTTCTTCAAGTTGCGCCCCCAGTACGGTATTACGCCAAACCAGGATAGGCATGGGGATGTCCATCATTGGCGAATAGCGCATCGACGGAATTGAAAAATTAGCGAAGTTCGCCGGAATTCCGAATGGCTTGGCGGGAGCCGAACCAATCGCGGCCACCACAGAGTCCGTTTTGTCGTGTCGCCACAGCTGAATCTTTACTTTCCGCCCGATCGGAGTTTCCTGCACAAGACGGACGAATTGCTGGCTGCTCAGGATGTTTTCGCCGTTGTAACTCAGGAGGACGTCGCCGGGCGCGATTCCCGCTTTATCCGCGGGACTTGCTTCGGCCACATGCGTTACTTCGATACCACGCTCTTCGTTCAGGTTCAGGCGACTGGCGCGATCCGGGTCGATATCGACAACGGCCACTCCAAGAAAGCTGACCTGGGCTGCCGGTTTTCCAGGAGCCTGGAAAGAACCACTGGGAATCTGGGCTTGCGCTCGTGCTGAGGGAACAAGCGTCGACTCCCCGAGCGAAACGGCGGCAATTAACGCGAACGTGGTGCGAACCCAACTCAAACTCATCTCCTGATGCTTCCAGACTTTCTACTCGTTGGACGGAAGAGAAGGCGGAACGATTTGCCCGGAGCTTCGGAAACTCAGTCAGTAGATTCGGGAAGCACTGGCGGTCTGAAGGATCTGAAGGCAGCGCAGACGGATGAAATCGTCGTCATGCTCCGAGCGAATAATTTGTTGAAAGGCCCCGGCCACGTCGGGTGACAAGCGCACATCTGTGCCCGACGGTACAAGCACTTCCATCGCTTCGGAGCGAACACCAGAGTTGTCGTCGTATTGAATGACAGACAGCAACGTACTGCGTGTTTCATCGTCGGTTCGAAACGGGCGCAGGCCTTCGAGCGCTTTCAAGCGGACCGCGGCATTGGGATCCTTGGTCGCACTTTGGAGGAGCACGTCGCGGACCTCAGGTCCGTTCTGCCCTCTGAGTAATTCAACTGAATCGACCCGCAGCCCTGCATCGGCAGAGTTCGTGATCGTGCTCAACAGCAGACGTCGCACTGCCTCGTCGCTAAGGCTACCCACCATTTCGCCGCGTTGAATCTGATCCAGAGACAGCCGGACTTTACCGTCGCCTATAGGTCGTACGTCGCGAACCTGAACACGGCCAAGCAGGCTTGCTTCCGCCAGATCGGACGGCGCGGTAAACCGGCTGAAAACGCCGAAGCGGCTTTCCAGGTGAGACAAGCCCAACCCTAAGAACAGGAAAAGAGAAGCAAGGGCAAGCCGTTCCGACCATCGATTCGTCGAAGGAGCGAAGAATGCCGCCATGCGTGTCCAGAACGGGCTGGCCGTCTTCCCGCTACTTTCGGCGCGAGTCGCGAATCCGAGATCACTGCGGCATCGGGCAAGCAGGTCGAGCGGGACATCCGCGCGCTCGGCATTCAGGTTTGCATGCCAGGCCTTTTCCCGGTCAAGCGCAAGCTGGCAGGCGGGACATTCAGCCAAATGCTCTTCAAGCGCTTCCTCCGCGGCGAAGTCCAGATCGCCATATAAGAAGAGCGAGAGGTTCGTTTGTACCTGATGGCAGGTCATACGAACTCTCCCAGGGCGGAGCGCATCTTCTGGGTTGCCCGGAACAGACAATTCTTCGCCGCTTCCTCTGTTACGCCCAGGGCGTCGCCAATGGCACGTAAACGCAGCCCTTGATAGTGGCGTAATTCGAAAACCAGGCGCTCACGGGGAGTCAACTGGTCAAGGACGGTCTGAATTCGAGCACTTACCTCCGCGCTCAATAATTGCCGCTGCGGATCCACATCGGCACGCGACTCGGGCAGCAGGTCAAAGCGATTCAGTTCTCCCTCGCCCGTTTCGAGCGCGGAAGGCTCCTCCCGGCGCACCTTGCGCTTCCGGATCTGATCAAGGCAGAGATTGGCAACGATTCGATAGAGCCACGTACTGAAGCTGCAATCGAAACGGAACTTCGGCAAGTTGCGATAAACCCGGAGGAACGCTTCCTGATAGATGTCGCGCGCGTCCTCTTCTGAGCGGAGCAGGTTGTATGCCATTCGGAGAACACTGGCGTCATAGGACCGGACGAGGCTTTCGAATGCCTCAGGGTTGCCTCGTTGGGCGGCGCGAATCAGCGCGGTTTCGTCCAGCCGCCCCGTTGCGCTCCCCACGCCTATATTCTCGATAGCTTGCACTCGGGTGTCCACCACAGAAATGGACGTACGACGCGAGTTTTGGTCACGCCGAGGGCCGAAATTCCCGAAATAGGCCCGTGGAGATCAGGTTCCCGAGCCCCTAACTGGCGAGTTCCAGCTCAATAAGCTTTTTTGCCGGATCCAGACTGGAGATGCGGAAGCTGCGGATTTCGCCGGCGCGTGCCGGAGGCTTACTCCCGGCGGAACCCGATCCCCCGCCCTGCTTCCATCTTGCTGAAAGCATCGCGCTTAGCGACCCGACATCTGTGGAGCGAGGCTCGGAAACCAGAGAAGAAGCGGCATCGGGAGCATTGATCTGACAAGTTGCGATCACGCCCTCTCCCAATTCGACCTTTGCCCGGGTGCCGTGGACCTCAAGCAGCCGACCGCTGACCGTTTGGCCCGGCTGATGTTCCGAGATGTAGTGATCCACCGTTGTCGGCTCAAGCTGCTTCAGCCCGAGACGCAGCCGCCGGCGTTCGCCGTCCAATTCGAGAACGACCGCGCGAACCGTCTGCCCCTTCGCCAGCTTCTCCTTCGGATGCTCGATTCGCTTTTCGCCGGTGATGTCCGATATATGAACCATTCCTTCGATGCCGTCTGCGACTTCCACGAAGACGCCGAAGGGAGTCAGATTCGTGACCTTACCTTCTACGGTCGAACCGACGGGAAACTGCTGGGGAACGGTCTCCCACGGATCTCCTAGAGCCTGTTTGTACCCGAGTCCAATCCGGTGTTCGGCGGCGTTTACCTGGAGAATGACGACCTCCACGCGCTCTCCCACGTTTAAAAGATCACCCGGTTTCCGAACTCGCTTGTTCCAGGAGAGTTCGGAAAGATGAACCAAGCCATCAATGCCCGGCATGAGCTCTACGAAAGCCCCGAAATCGGTGAGCCGCGACACTGTTCCACTGACACGGTCACCCACATGGAAGCTACGTCCCGCAATGCTCCACGGATCCTCCTGTAGCGCTTTGAGGCTGAGGCTGATTTTTTTGGTGTTGGGATCGACCTTGAGGATCTTCACTTCGAGTTCGTCGCCGACTTTGACGACGTCGCTCGCTTTGCCGACACGCGAGTGCGAGATTTCGGCCACATGCAACAATCCGTCTACTCCGCCCAGATCGACAAAAGCGCCAAAGTCCATCACGCTTCGGACACGGCCTTGAACGACTGCACCTTCGCGAAGATCGGCGAACGCCCGCTGACGGCGTTCGGCTTCCTGCTCTTCCAGGATCACGCGACGATCGACGACTATATCTTCTTTCTCGGTGTCAAGTTTGGTGATCCGGCACTGGATTTCCTGACCGATCAGCTTGGCCATGTCGTCCATCTCGCGCGCACCGCTGCGGGAAGCCGGCATAAAGGCGCGCACACCGATATCGACACGGAATCCGCCTTTTACCTGCTCTGCCACAGTGCCGACAATTGTCTGTTTCTCGGCAAAAGCAATTTGCAGCCCGCTCCAGTCCTTAGGCCGCTCCACCTTCAGAGTTGAAAGCTCGTAGTAGCCCTCCTCATTACGCGGGCCGATTGTTACGGAGACGTGGGCGCCCACCCGCGGGTCGCCCGTTTCCGTCTCATGCCAGCGACTCAGAGAAAGGGAGCCCTCAATCTTCCGTCCGATATCGACGAGAAGGGAATCGGGTCCGATTGAGACAATGGTTCCGGATACGGTCTCTCCTCCCGCTGACTCGGAATGTTGCTGTTGCTCGAAGCTCGACAATATTTCTGCGAACGACGATTCTTCCTGGCGCTCGGATGCCTCCGCGGCAAGCGCGGGATCCATGTTCTCGTTGCTCATAACTGCTGGGATGCTCCTTATTCTGGCACAGGGCACCATAGATGAGGGAACAGGCAGAGCTGGCGAGCAAACCTGTCCCGCGTCGTTTCCGGAGCTGGTTTCGGCCTCAGGATTTTGCGTGGGTCGCCTTCATCATTGTTCTAGTCGCGGCCACACCTGAGCCAAACTACGATGCACTGATTCTGCTCCCTATCTTGGGAGCGTTTCAGATCCTGGAACCCAGGCTCAAACTTTTCTCGTCGCGCCGGGGGCAGATTGTCTCAATCTTATTAAAGCTCCTGCTCAGCTATCTGCTTATCGGCTATTCGCATGGTCTCGATAGCTACTATGCTTCTATTTTCCTGATTCCAATCGTCTCGGCCGCCACAACATTTCAGCTGAGCGGAGTCATCGCCGTCACGGCGATCGCCTGTCTCGGATACTTTTCTTTCTTGTTCCCGTTCCTCTTTGACTCGAGCCAATTCCAACTCACCCCGGAAGTTGTAAGCCTCGCATCGCTCCGCAGCGCGTTCTACGCGATTGTCGCGTTCGTTGTGTACGAGCAAGCCCAAGCCAAGCGGGAAGAAGTGCAGCGAACCCAGCAGGCTGTCGCGCAACTCGAAACCTCCAACCGAAACCTGCGCCGCGCGGAGACTTCGCTCCGGCGATCCGAGAGATTGGCCGCGCTCGGCCAATTGACTGCCGGGCTCGCTCACGAACTGCGAAACCCGTTGGGCATTATCAAGGCGTCCTCCGACATGCTGTCGAAGGATACGGCTAAGAGCAATCCCGAAGTGATGGCGGAAATGGTCAGTTTCATCCGCAGCGAGGCAGACCGGATGAACTCGCTGATCGGCAGCTTTCTCGCCTTCGCTCGCCCACTCCAGATTCACGCTGTCGACGCCGACCTGCGAACCGTCATGGCGGATGTGATGCGGGAACAAGCGCCACGAGCCAGAGGCTGCTCGATCAAACTTCAGTTAGAGCATGCAGACGAAGCCGATCTGCAATTCACGTTTGACCCGGATACCATGCGTGTCGCACTCTCGAATCTTGTTCAGAATGCGATCCAGGCGAGTCAGCCGGAACAAGTTGTCCGCATGGGTGCCAACGCGACACGAGAGCGGGTCGAGATCCGAGTCACCGACCAGGGTAGCGGCATCGACCCGGAACACCTGGAGAGCATCTTCAATCCTTTCTTTACAACGAAACCGCAGGGAGTGGGTTTGGGATTAGCTCTTGTGTCGAAAATCGTGGATGAACACGGCGGCAAGATCTCGGTCCTAAGCAAGAAAGGAACCGGCACAACGTTCGAGATTTCGCTACCCAAAGAACAGCCACTGCAATCATGACATCGCAACGGATTTTAATTGTCGAAGATGAAGACAAACTTCGCCGCGTTTTACAGCTTCAGCTGAAGAGCCTGGATTACGAAGTAGAAGAGGCGGCAACAGCGGAACAGGGCTTGTTGTCGGCAGCGAATGCCGATCTGGTCATCACAGATCTGCGCCTGCCCGGCATGGACGGCATTGCGTTCATCAAACAGTTGCAGGCCCAAGGCGTACAGGCTCCGGTCATTGTCATGACTGCTCATGGTTCGGTCGAAGTGGCGGTGGAGGCCATGAAACTCGGCGCGGCTGACTTTCTTCAAAAGCCTTTCTCGCTGGACCATGTCAGCGCTATCGTGCAAAAGGTGATGGCGATGCAGTCGCTGCGGGACGAAAACCGACGACTGCGCGAGCAGCTAGACACGCGCTACCAATTCGACAACGTCATAGGACGGAGCGGGGCCATGCGCGAGATATTCCATACCATTGAACGCGTCGCTCCAACGCGCGCGACCGTGCTGCTGGCGGGCGAAAGCGGAGTAGGTAAAGATATGATCGCTCGCGCCATTCACCAGCATTCGCCGCGAAAAAACAAACCATTCGTAAAAATCAACTGTACGGCTCTTCCCGAAAATCTCATGGAGAGCGAGTTGTTCGGCTATGAGAAGGGCGCGTTTACCGGTGCGACCGTAAGCAAGCCAGGCAAGTTCGAACAGGCGGACGCAGGCACGGTATTTCTCGATGAGATTGGAGACGTGCCAGCCAACATACAGGTCAAGCTTCTACGAATTCTACAAGAGAGGCAATTCGAGCGTCTCGGGTCGAACCTGACACGCAACGTAGATGTGCGCATCGTAGCCGCAACCAATGTTGATCTGCGGGAAGCGCTCGAACAAGGCCGCTTTCGCGAAGACTTGTATTATCGCTTGAACGTCGTCCCGATCAACGTTCCGCCGCTGCGCGCGCGCAAGGAGGATATCCCGTTTCTGGCGATGCATTTTCTCCAGAAGCATGCCAGGGATCTGGGTTCACATGTAGCGGCCATCAGCCCGGCCGCGCTCGACCGGTTGGTACAACACTCTTGGCCAGGCAATGTTCGCGAGTTGGAAAATACTATTGAGCGTAGCCTGGTCCTCGCGTCCAATGAGGTGTTACAGCCGGCCGACATCCGAATTGAAGCTCCGCGGCACAACCATAACCTGCCCTCTCAGCACGCGCCACTTTTGCCGGAAGGCGAGACGCTGGAACACTGGGAGCAGATGATGATTCGCGAGGCTCTTCGGCGCGCGAATGGGAATAAAAGCCAGGCGGCGCGGATGCTCGGCCTGACGCGCAATGCCTTCCGTTACAGGCTTTCGCAAATGGGACTTGAAGGTGGTCCCGGCGGAGCCGACGATGCTGATGCCGAAGGTGGCTGAAGTTCCAGGCTTTCCGAAGCTTCTTGAAGTTTAGCGGCCACATTCATCCGCGCCGGCAGAAGGTTCTTAGTTCACGCCTTCTAAGTACTGTTGCGACTTTGAGGTCATCGCGTCTGCGCGAGTCGGTAGAATATCCATTCGCGAATGCAAAGACGGGTTACGAGGCTGATGCTGTTCGGCACCCTCAACTAAACATCATGGTGCTAATGCCCTTGCGCGACGACTGGCGTGCAGCCCTGGACTTGATAAAGCATCTGGACAGCATCATTGCCAACCTTGTGAATCAAGTTGAAATCGTGCTTGTGGACGACGGCTCAACCGAGGTCTGCCCGTACGGTAGCTACCAAAGCGCTTTCCTCGCTGGGTGTTTTCGAACCCTTTCCTGTTGCCAGCAGGGCAACCCGCTTTCCTCAGCATCGACTTCATTGAGCGGAACGTAAGGATTTCGAACAACGGGTCCCTGATTCAAGAATTCTCCCTGCCTCGGCCTATGGTCGATGCGCGCGGCCCGATTGCACTTGGCTCCTGGATCGGGGGCATGGCCCCCTTTTCAGGCAAAATCCAGTTCTTCGAGATCGTTGGACTCTAGACTCAATACTGGACCTCGCTGAACCTGCTGTTCAGCTCCCAGCCAAGCAGCGCGCCAAGCAATTTTTTCAATCGCGATAAAAATTTGCAAAGAATTTTTACCTGACGTAAACGACTCTAGGGCAAGGAATTACACCAGCTAGTACTACTTCTGGCAGTACTCACCCCCCCAGGGTGGGTGTAGTTGGCGATAACCACGGGTGTTACCCTCCTTTCACAGAGCGATATACCTTGCAAAAGCACTACTCACCCAGTAAAAACCAGACTGCAATCGCAGCCGAGCCAGCCTCAATCCAAGAGGCAATTACGCTGAAAAAGGATGTCTCCGCGCTGGAGATCGTTCGCAAGGAAAATCTAGCCGGGCATTTCGGAGTGCTCGCGCAGATTTCTAAAGGTTCCAAGCTTGAAATCTGCGGAACCGGCTTCAATGAGCGCACATACAAAGTGCGCTTTCAAGATCGGCTGTTTTTTGTGTTCAGCCAGGATTTAGGTTTTGAGCCAAGATACGCCTTTTAGTCGGATCACAATCCCGAGAAAAGCTTGAAGCCGGGCGCTCATACGCGTCTGTTGTTCTGACTCAGTTTTAACCACACAGACGAAGGGGGTTTAATTGACCAAGAGAGTGAAAAATCAATGCGCTAATGCAACATGTTTTTGCATTACGACGGACGGGCAACTCTATTGCAGTGAATATTGTGAGCAAGCTATGGAACAGGCGATTGAACGCAATTACTGCCAGTGTGAGCACGCCTGCGATCACGCAACATTGAACCGGATTTTCCTTGTGCCCGGTTCACGCATACCGTCCGAACTGGAACCGGGACTTCAGCCGGTGTCATAGGTACGTAAAGTCTCGGATCGAAGCTGAAGGTTTTCCTGTTCACCTGGTTATGCGGTGTTTACAGGCGCAGATGAAAGGGCCCGATCTAATGGCTGATCAGAGCGGGAGATCCCCGCGTGAGCTTGGCGGTTCAGTACAGGCGGAGGAAGCCAATCCTCTAGACGAACCGTCCCTGACGAAGGCATGCCTGTTCACCTTTGTAGCGTCAGCGGCAGCAACATTCATCATCTGCGGTCTTGTTGCTTCCCGACCCAATCCGGAAATTTGGCAAAAGCATTCAGCTCGGTCGAGGTGATCCCATTGGCGAAGCAGAATGCGGGGATCGCGTCGCTTACACCTCTGCTGTCACCATATTGAACCCGAATGCTGGATTAACTCGGCGATGAATGGCGAAATCAATCCAGAGCCCGGCGATGTGCTCAAGGTAGCCGGAATTCCTTAACGGTCCGGCAAAGACCGGCTTCATCTTGGTATCGGTGATCAGTTGCCTGGCGGCTTCGAGTGCGTCCGCATCGTCGCCGCAATAGAAGCCGTCGAATGTCTCCCTCCCGTAGAGCATTGCACCGATGGTGTTGAATGCCTTAACCACGCTCGCGCCTTCCGCCCATTCCGCCACTTGCAATCCGGCGCTTCCAGCTGGCGGTTTGATAATGTTCAGATCACGATCCAGAGGGTTGGTCGTATCGAGGAGAATCTTCCCTTTGAGCGGACCCAAGGCGGGAAGCACTTCCTTCACGGCAGGCCATGGCAAGGCGAGCACGTTTACGTCAGCTCGCTGTGCTCCTTCGCGTGGATCGACAATTGGTAACCCCAACGCGCTTACATCGCTTCCGTGTTTGCTACCGGGCCTCAGGCAGACTTCAATCGAGTGCCCGGTCCTGACCCAGATTTTCGCCAAGGCCGAACCCACGTTACCGAATCCATGGATGCAGATATTCACCAGTTCATTGTGAACTAGCGCTCTTTGCGGGCGCAAGAACCAGTGTCCCGCGGCGAAGGTGCGTAATTCTCATCCTCGAGTTTCGATAATAGAGCTTCGACGGGAGAAGCTTGACTAGAAAAGAAAGAAGCTCGATGTGGAAGGCTGGAGCAGTGCCGGTGACAGTGGGCGCCGTGGTCTTGGGCCTGTGGATTGCGCGTGGCACGCCGGCTGCGGATAAGGAGGTGGACTGGCCTGCGTTTTCCGGCCATGTCACGGGCGATCATTACTCGACCCTGTCCCAGATCAACCGCCGAAATGTAAAGCGGCTGAAAGTTGCCTGGACCTATGACACGGGGGAGGGCGGCAAAATTGAAACGAACCCTTTAATTGTGGGCCGGACCTTGTACGCGTTTACCGAATCGCAGAAGGTGATCGCACTCGATGCGGCAAACGGCACATTGAAGTGGAAATTCGATTGCGGCATCAAAGGGACGCAACCCGCGCGGGGCGCAGTGTATGTGCCCGATGGAAAGAATGGCTCGCTCTTCGTCGGCATCATGAACTACCTCTACAAACTGGACGCGGCGGACGGGAAGCCCGTCGTTTCCTTCGGTGAAGAGGGACGGATTGATCTCCGGAAAAACTTGCGCGGAGATCACCTCACAAATTCGGTTGCTCTGACAACACCAGGCGTGGTTTACAAAGGCCTCATTATTCTCGGTGGACGCGATCCGGAAACGAATCCAGCACCCCCGGGCGATATACGCGCATTCGACATTCACACCGGTGCGATGCGCTGGGCGTTTCACACCATTCCACGGCCCGGCGAACCAGGGTACGAGACCTGGAATGTAAATTCTTACCAGAAGAGCGGCGCTGCCAACAACTGGTCCGGCATGGCTCTCGATGAGAAGCGTGGCATCGTTTATGTACCAACCGGATCGGCGACTCCTGATTTCTACGGCGTCGGACGACTCGGGGACAATCTCTATGCAA
>JBJMGJ010000064.1:0-11792 GCA_045807965.1 Bryobacteraceae bacterium
CGAACATTCTCCGGAAGAGATCCGGAGCCATATGCCCGCTCAGTACCGGGTTCAAGATGAACAGGCCGATCTCGACGCGCTACGGGCAACGGTGCCGATGATCTCCCGTGATGGCAGAGTAACACCGGAAGAAGCGGAAGCCATAAAGAACGTGCTTGCCATATCCGACGAAAAAGTGCGTCGTGCTCAGATCGATTTGTCACAGACGTACACGAATGAGTTTCTTCCTTCTACTTCTGCGCCGCAAACTCGCTAGTGTATGTTTTCTCCGAGTCGAGCCCTGCGAATTTCTTCTCAGGGTCTGAGACTTGAAGCACCTTCATAACGGCGGCGACCCCAGCCGGTTCAAATCTGGCAGTGGGAGGAAAGCTGGGAAGTGACAAGCGTAAAGCTTCCGCGAACAGGGCTGGATCATTTCCTCTCATTTCGTCCGGTGTTTCCTTCTCGATCTCTTCAATCGAATGCGTGTGAATCCAGTTGAGACCGCGGTTCACCGCGCGTGCAAGGCGGCGCGCAACATCCGGATTAGTCTGTAGCCATGACCTACGGGCAATCAAAGCAGCCGAAACATAGCTATCGGTCCCGTAGAGTTTCTTAACGCCCTGCTGATTTCGCACATCGTCAAAGACAAGCGAGTTGGGATGCCTTCGGAGAAACAGTGTCATAGCCGGGTCGCTCAATACCGCTGCTCCGACGGTCCCGCGTTCTAACAGAGCGACTCTGGCCATGTTAGAGCCGGCCGAGACTGTGCTCGCGGCAGTTCCCCTCATTCCGTGCTGGGCGAGCACATACTTCAGGTAGAGGTCAGTTGGAGATCCGGGGGACGACACTGCTACGGTAACGCCATCCAGGTCCTCGATCTTACGGATCTCTTTCCGGGATGCCGGGGAGGGCACCAACACATACCCGGGATATCGAGCCAAGCTGACGAAACTAGTGAGGTCGCGGCCCTGGGCGGCCATCTGCACGGTCAGCTCATGGAACGCAGAACCAACATCGGCGCTGCCTCCGAGCAACGCTTCGATCGCTTTTGTCCCGCCCGCAGTTTCTTCGACTGTGACATCCAACCCCTCACCCTTGAACAATCCAAGCCGCTGAGTCAGCACTAATGGGAGTGCAGTCAGGCTGCCCTGAGTGTAAGTCGCTATTCGCACACGCCTGGCCCTGCCCTGATTTCCTTGAGAACAGGACCATGTGAACGCGACAAGCGCAAGCAGAGCAGCTCGGAGCACTGTATGATGACACCTGGAAAGCATCGGCAGCAGCGTGAATCTGTTCCATCTGTTTGACCTGTCTCTGCACGGCAGAGCGAATGAACCAGCGCTCGAATGGTCCGCGGGAACTGGTATTCGTGTCAGTACGTTTTCCGAAATCGAAGAACGGAGTAACCGGCTCGCTTGGGTGCTCGAGGCGCGCGGACTTCGAACAGGTGATCGCCTTTGCGTATATCTGCGAAATCGAAGTGAGTTCATTGACCTTTACTTAGCGAGCCTGAAACTCGGCGTTATCTTTGTGCCGGTCAATATACTCTATCGCGAGCGCGAGCTTTCCCACATCATCTCCGATGTTGAGCCACGGGCAATCGTTGTTGCGGAACACTTAAGTGTTTCGTGCCCGGTATGGAAGCTAGAGGAATTGATAAGTGCAGCCTCAAGTTCTAAAACAAGCAGGCCGCTGAAAGACATAGACGGTGACACGCCGGCGTTAATCATCTACACGTCCGGAACCACCGGACCCGCTAAAGGCGCTGTGCTCACTCATAATAATCTCGCTGCAAACACTCTTGCGCTCCTCACGTTGTGGCAAATTACAGCTTCCGACCGATTCTTATTAAGTCTGCCTCTCTTTCATGTCCACGGATTAGGCTTTGGGGTGCATTGTTGGCTTGCAAGCGGGTGCGTGACGAGACTGCTCGAGCGACTGGACCCAGTTACGGCAGAGCAGACGTTCCTCCATTTCCGGCCCACTCTCTTTTTCGGCGTACCAACCATATACGTACGGCTGTTGCAAATGACGCCCGATGCCGCAGCTGAGATTGGCCGATCGATGCGCTTGTTCGTATCTGGTTCAGCGCCTCTTTCTACCCAGGTTTTCGAAGAGTTTCAGGCTAAGTTTGGCCATACGATCCTCGAGCGCTACGGCATGTCGGAAACCTTGGTAAACACAAGCAATCCGTACCTCGGCGAACGCCGGCCAGGAAGTGTGGGCTTGCCGCTCGCGGGAGTTTCGGTCCGCCTTTTGGATAACGAGGGTCGGCCTGTGAAAGACGGAGACGTGGGGCAGGTGCACATTCGAGGAGCCAATGTCTTCAAGGAGTATTGGCGCAATGAGGAGGCTACCAAGAATGCCTTTTCAAATGGCTACTTCCGGACCGGGGACCTTGGCGTCCGTAGCGGAGGCGGCTACTATGAGCTGCGCGGCCGCGCGAGCGACCTTATCATCTCCGGCGGGTATAACATCTACCCTCGGGAAATTGAGGAATTCCTGCAGTTACAACCCGAGATCGCGGAAGCGGCTGTCATCGGAGTGCCGGATCCTGTTTGGGGAGAGGTGCCGGTAGCCTACGTCGTCAGCACTCAGTCATTCGATCCGGCAGATATCCAGCTGCGCTGTAAAGCTTCACTCGCTTCTTTCAAGATGCCTCAGAGCATCCTCATCGTCGACGCACTACCGCGAAATGCAATGGGGAAGATAGCCAAAAAACAATTGGCATCATCTTACGATCGAACGCAGCGACCGTGATCTTCTATTCCGGAACCTAGCCATTCGGCAACAGAGCCAGAACAAACGGGCGACTTAAGACGGAACGGGAATATGATCGAATCCGACGTACTGAACTTCTTCTTCGATTTCGAAGTCGAATCGCTCGCGAACGCGCTTCTTCAGCTCTTGAATCAAAGCCACAAGATCCGCTGCTCGACCATCGCCAGCGTTGTAGATGAGGTTGGCATGGTACGTCGCGACCTGGATGTCGCCCCGGCGGATTCCCTTCGCACCCACCTGCTCCAGGAAGAAAGCCGACGGGACCTTACCGTCTCGAATCAGGTTTGACGGAACAAGAGCCTGTGTTTGGGCGGGCAGATTCGAAATTAGAACGTTTTTGAAGATGCTGCCGGCGCACTTCATGCTCGGCGGATATTTGGCGTCACGCACAGCCCTGATTTCCCTGGCAGCGTTAGCGAGGGAGTCTCGATTTCCCCGCTTAAACTGGAGTTCCGTGGCGAGTATCACCCAATTTTTGTGATTCTTAAAACGGCTATGCCGGTACGCGAACCCGCACTGCGCATTATCGAAGCTGGTTTCGTGTCCATCTTCCGCGAAATCGACTCGCATCACCAATTCGTTGATGGAGTGGCCGTAAGCACCGGCGTTTCCGTAGACAGCACCGCCTGTGAATCCAGGAATACCCGTCATCGTCTGAAGTCCTTCGAGACCTAGCTCGATACTACGGTCCACGACGTCCTGCAAAACCGCACCAGCTTCCACCGTCAGCGCTGTGCCTTTCAAATCGATCTTCGAACCGGTGAATTGAAGAACAAGACCGTCGAAACCGTCATCTGAGACCACAAGGTTGGTTCCCCCTCCAATCACCATGTGTGGTGCGTCGAGTTTTGCGGCAGCCTTCAGCGCTTGGGCAAACGCCTGGCGGGAGTCGGTGGCGCAGAACAGTGCCGCTTTGCCGCCCAGGCGAAAGCGCGTATACGGGGCCAGAGGTTCGCTTTCTCGAATTTCGAGCGCAGGAATGGCGCGGAGGCGATCAAACGCCTCGGCAAGGGATAACATCGCTCCTGATTATAGGGGCTCTAGGCCTTGGCGCTTTCGGAAGCTTCCGTGTAGGTCGCGCGTTGGAGCCGATCTAAGATTCCGGCCCATTCCGGAGCGTCAGGTGGGCGCTCCAGCGCGATCCAGTCCCATCCCTCGCGATCAGCTTTGTGAAGTTCTGAATAGAGAGATGCCGCAAACTCCTTGGGATTTTTCGAAAGCACGAGAAAGCGGCCCCGGCCTTCCGGCGGTTGAGAGCCTCGATCCAGCAGCAGCAACTTGGTTCGAGGCGCGTAGTGGCGCGGATGCTGGCCCGGGGACTCGATGATTTCAGGGACATTCATCTCGTGTTCAAATTGAATCCCCGTCGCTCGCTCTACCTGTTCTTTGGTGATCATGCCTGGCCGAAGGACTACGGGCGGTTTGCGATGCAGGCTGATAACCGTGGACTCAATGCCGATTGTGGTCGGTCCACCGTCGAGGATGAAGTCGACCTCGTCACCTAGACTTTCCCGGACGTGATCCGCGGTTGTAGGCGAAAGCTCGGAGAATCGATTGGCGCTCGGGGCCGCGATAGGAACACCTGCCGCTCGAATGAGTTGCAAAGCCACCGGATGAGATGGCATTCGCACTCCGACGGAATCGAGATTCGCGGTCACCACGTCCGGCACGACCGGCGCTTTCTTCAAGACCATAGTGAGCGGCCCGGGCCAGAACTGCTGGGCGAGATGGCGCGCGATGGCCGGCCATTCGGCGGTTATGGCGCGTGCCATCGTTTCGTCGCCCACGTGAACAATGAGGGGACTAGCCCAGGGTCGGCGCTTCGCCGCGAAGATACGGCACACCGCATCGGCGTCAAGCGCGTTTGCTCCAAGGCCATACACGGTTTCCGTGGGGAACGCGACGAGGCCTCCCTGGCGTATCAGCTCAGCCGCGCGTTGCAGCTCAGCATCGGTCGGTGAAAGCATGGTGAAGGGAACAACCCTGCCTAGTCTGGCAGATCCTCCTTGTTTACGTCGCCGGAAACCTTACCGGTCTTCGCCCACACCAGATAAGCGTGGATCAGCGCGTCAAGATCCCCGTCCAGGACCCGGTCCACGTCACCGATCGCGAGCTTCGTCCGGTGATCTTTGATCAGCCGGTATGGCGCAAGCACATAGCTTCGGATTTGGCTTCCGAAGTTGATACCCAGCTTTGTATCTTCAAGCTTCTTATCCGCGGCCCGCTTCTTCTCCATTTCATGCTCATACAGTTTCGCCCTGAGCTGTTTCATGGCGCTTGCACGGTTCTTATGCTGCGAACGCTCGTTCTGACACTGCACGACAATACCGGTCGGAAGGTGAGTAAACCGGACCGCCGATTCGGTGCGGTTGACATGTTGTCCGCCGGCGCCGCTAGCCCGGAAAACATCTATTTTGAGATCTTCCGGCTTGATATCTATATTGATGCCTTCGTCAACCTGGGGATAAACAAACACTGAAGCGAAGGATGTATGACGCCGGGCGTTTGCATCGAAAGGGGAGATCCGGACGAGGCGATGAACGCCCACTTCCGATTGCAATTGACCGTAAACGTTCTCCCCATTGATTTCGACGGTTGCCGACTTGATGCCCGCACCTTCGCCCTCAAGCCGGTCGGTCAGTACCGCCGTGAACCCGTGGCGCTCCGCCCAGCGAAGGTACATGCGCAGTAGCATTTCCGCCCAGTCCTGGCTTTCGGTCCCGCCTGCGCCAGGATGGATCGTCACGATTGCATCCCGCGCGTCGTTTTCGCCGGACAGGAGCATGCCCGTTTCCAGCTCGCTGAGCCTTGCTTCGAAGGCTTTGAGCTCTCGTTCGAGTTCGGCGTTCACCGATTCGCCTTCCCGGCCAAGTTCGAAAAGCGTGTCGATGTCAGAAGTCAGAGTGACAACGGATCGGGAATTTCCGATGGCTTCTTCCAACCGTTTGCGCTGCTGCATGACGCGCTGGCTTTTTTCGGGCTGGTTCCAGAAATCAGGGTCGCCGATTTCCCGTTCGAGTTCCTCTAGTTCGGCCTGTTTTGTGGGAGCGTCAAAGATAGCTCCGCACAGCTTCACCCTGCTGGCGGAGCGCAACGTACTCCCGTTCTAATTCTTCAAAAGTCATACATCTGTAGTTTACTTTGGCCGATGAGAAGAGAGAACGCGGGCCGCCCGGGTCTGAAGCCTAGTCCCAATTCGGTTTCAGTTCCAAAATGGGACCCGCACTGGCGTTTCGGATTGGGATTTCGACCCGCAGGCTCAAGCTCAAACGCAGTGCGATCAACAACTTAGGAGAACCAGAACCTTTGGCCCCGCCCCTGCTTTATTAAGGGCATGAACATCTGGGTTGTCCTCCTCGCGATTCAAATCCTGATCAGCGTTGTGGCTTTTTTCCGCGAGTCCGGCGAAGATACCCAGTTTGAAGGCGATAAACTCGCCCTCCGCAGCTAAGCTGTTCACCGCTCACTTCCTCCGTCCGCGCGCTAGACCTCGAAGCCTTTCTCCCTCAGCGCTTGATCCAGCTCTTCGTTGCTCGGTTCGGCCAGCACGTACCCCCGGATATCAAGAGTGGGCTTCTTCTCCCGACCGTCGTTCTGAGCAGCTACCCACTTTGCGGCACTGCGATCGCGGTCGATATCCACGTAATCGTATGGGATTTGCTTTTGATTAAGATGGTGCAAAGTTCTCTTCGTCATTGAGCACCAATCGGCGCCGTATACCTTGATTTCCGCCATGTTCTACAAGCTAGACGAGACTGCGGCGAATGCCCTTATCGGTATTTTTACCTGCCATCTAAATAGTCGAGTCGCGGCTTTTCTCCCGGTCGTTGCATGGCCGTGCATGAAGTGCTACGCTAGGTGTGTCTTTGTAGCAACTTCATTTCGAGTTCCTCCGGTCGCCCTCCCACCCTTACTAGGCTTCGCAGTTTGGTTTCTAGAGCAGTCCGACAGAGACGATTTTTTTTCCATTGAAGGAGTCCTTATGACCAACATCTTTGTCGGGAATCTTAGTTTCCGGACGACCCAGGACGAACTATTCGCAGCTTTCTCCCAGTTTGGAGCTGTAGAGCGTGTGAACATTGTCACAGACCGGGACAGCGGTCAATCGCGCGGCTTCGCGTTTGTCGAAATGACGGAGCGGCGAGACGCTGAAAACGCAATCGCCTCGCTGAATGGCGCCGACCTGAACGGCCGCGCCATGAATGTGAACGAAGCCCGGCCCAAGCCCCAAGGGGGAGGCGGATTCGGCGGTGGTGCTTCCCGTGGCGGCGGTGGCGGTCGGGGCGGCAATGGCGGCGGCGGTCGAGGCGGGCGCGGCAATCGCTGGTAGTCCGGCGGCCTTCTCTTCCCATCAACTTCGCCTCTTTTTGAGGTTTGTGCTTTGCAGCGGAACCCCCGGAGTTCCGCTGCTGAAAGGTAGATAGACTATGCCAGGTCGTGGGCCAACAACTTTCCAGAAGCGTCAAAAAGAACAAGCGCGTAAAGAGAAACGAGAAGAGAAGCTGGCGCGGCGGCACCAGAAGAAAAAGGCTGGCA
Organism: Bryobacteraceae bacterium; assembly: GCA_045807965.1. Taxonomy (GTDB): domain Bacteria; phylum Acidobacteriota; class Terriglobia; order Bryobacterales; family Bryobacteraceae; genus Bog-105. The sequence goes on from JBJMGJ010000064.1 coordinate 7,300, forward strand.
TCGGAGCGGAGAACGAATCAGACGGGCTCGACGTCGAGAATCCCGCTGCGGAGGGTGACGATACCGGTCCCCTGGGAAGCGAATCGGTCGCCAACGACTAGAGTTCTCGTGTTCCAATCCGGGCTCGTCATTCCATCCCCGGGCAGTTTTCCTCCCCGGATTTATTCGACGATACAATTGCGGTTTGAATGATCGAATGTATATCGCCGGCCCGCTCTATTCACGGATTGGTGAATGTCCCCGGTGATAAATCAATTTCCCATCGCTACGCGATGTTAGCTGGGATCGCGTCGGGTTCGACAGAAATCTACAACTACTCAACCGGAGAAGACTGCCAATCCACCTTGTCGTGCATGGCCAAATTGGGTGTGCGGCATGAGTTCAGCGAGCGGGAGGGTCGGCGGGTCTTGACAATTCAAGGGGCGGGAACTCGGTCGCTGTGTGCGCCTTCCGACGTTCTCGATGCCGGAAACTCGGGTTCTACTATCCGGATGCTCTCCGGCATCCTTGCGGCTCAGCCGTTCCAAACAGAAATCACCGGTGACTCGTCCCTGGTCAAACGTCCTATGGGCCGGATCATGAAACCGCTGACCGCCATGGGAGCGCGCATCGAGGCGAGAGAAGGCCAGTTTGCGCCCCTGGTGATACAAGGGTCCCCGCTCCGTGGCATCGATTACCCGCTTCCGGTTGCCAGCGCCCAGGTAAAAAGCTGCGTGCTGCTCGCGGGTCTCTATGCCGAAGGCGAAACGGTTGTCCGCGAGCCGGTCTCTACTCGAGACCACACCGAGATCGCTCTTCGTGAACTCGGGGCTGATATTACGATCGAGTCTCGTGTGGTTCGGGTACGCGGAGGCGCGGAGCTCGCAGGCAAGCCCCTGGTTGTTCCGGGCGATATCTCATCGGCGGCTTTTTTCATAGTGGCCGCGCTCATGGCGAAAGATTCAGACCTGACGGTCGCGAATGTGGGCCTGAACCCTACGCGCGCCGCTCTGCTCGACGTTCTCCGAAGCATGGGTGCCGCAATCAAGCTCGTTCACATTGAACAGGTCAACGGCGAATTGATCGGAACGCTGCAGATCAAGTCATCACAAATCAAAGGCGGCGTGATCGAGGGAGCCACAACGGCCGCTCTCATTGACGAGGTCCCGGTACTTGCTGTCCTGGGCGCGGCAAGCAAAGAGGGTTTGATTATCCGCGATGCTGCGGAACTTCGGGTGAAAGAAACCGACCGGATCGCCACTATCTCAGAGAATCTGACCCGCATGGGTGTCGCTGTCCGGACGACTGAGGATTCCATCGAAATTCCTGGTTCGCAAACGTTTCGCGCGGCAACCGTTGATTCTAGAGGAGACCACCGGATTGCCATGGCTTTCTCGATCGCCGCGTTGTCGGCGGATGGCGAATGCTCAATCGAGGGCGCCGAAGCCGCGTCCGTATCCTTTCCCGAGTTTTACCAATTGTTGCGGGCGATCTCCCGCAATTAGTTTTTTGATATACAACCGTCTCCGCAGGTGACTTACGCCCCATGAAGTATCTGTGTGTTCATTGCCATTTCTATCAACCGCCGCGCGAAAACGCCTGGTTGGAGCAGATCGAGCTGCAGGATTCCGCGTATCCGTATCACGACTGGAACGAGCGCGTCGATGCGGAATGCTACGCCCCAAACTTAGCCGCACGGATTCTTGACCACCAGCAATTCATCACTGAGATCGTCAACAATTATGCGCGGATCAATTTCAATTTCGGACCGACCCTTTTGTCGTGGATGGCCGAAAATGCCAAAGAAACCTACGCCGGAATAATTGAGGCCGATCGCCAGAGCCAAAAGCATTTCTCGGGTCATGGCTCCGCTATGGCGCAGGCATACAACCACATGATCATGCCTCTTGCGAACTCGCGCGACAAGAGGACGCAAGTGCTTTGGGGTATTGAAGATTTCCGATTCCGATTCGGCAGGATGCCCGAAGGCATGTGGCTGCCGGAAACAGCAGTTGATTCCGAGAGCCTCGATCTGATCGCCGAAGCTGGCATTCGGTTTGTCATCCTGGCTCCTCACCAGGCAAAAGCAACCCGCGAAATTGGAGAACGCGAGTGGGTCGATGTAACGGGTTCAAAGATCGATCCGACGCGAGCGTACCTCTTCCGCGCACCGAATGGAAGAACTTTGAACCTGTTCTTCTACGACGGGCCAATCTCGCAGGCGGTGGCGTTCGAGAAGCTGCTCGATAACGGCGAGAAGTTTGCGACGCGCCTCATGGGCGCGTTTTCCGATCAGCGCAGCTGGCCTCAGTTAGCGCACATTGCGACGGACGGCGAAACCTATGGTCATCACCACCGACATGGCGAAATGGCCTTAGCCTACGCATTGCATTACATTGCGTCCAATAACCTCGCAAAACTCACAAATTACGGAGAATTCCTCGAAAAATTCCCGCCCACGCACGAAGCGCAGATACACGAGAATACCGCCTGGAGTTGCATGCATGGCGTGGAGCGCTGGCGAAGCAATTGCGGCTGCAATTCAGGGCGGGCCGGGTGGAATCAAGAATGGCGCAAGCCTCTTCGGGATGCGCTTGATTGGCTGTGCGACTACATCAGCTCCCCTTTCGAGAAATTAGGCGCCCGGTTTCTACGTGATCCTTGGGAAGCCCGAAACGGTTATATCCAGGTCGCTCTCAATCGTAGCCCCGACGTTCGCACGCGATTTGGAGAACAGCACTTCCTTCGCAAACTTGACCCCAGCGAAGAGGTAGCGGTTTGGAAGCTCATGGAACTGCAGCGCAACGCCATGCTGATGTATACGAGCTGCGGGTGGTTCTTTGACGATCTTTCCGGCATCGAAACGGTTCAGGTGATTCAGTATGCGGGACGGGTTGTCCAGCTTGCCGAGCAACTCTTTGGCGATTCGGTCCAGGAAGAATTCCTCGAGCGGCTTTCGCTGGCGCACAGCAATCTGCCAGAGTACGGAAACGGGCGCGATATCTATTCGAGATACGTCAAACCCGCAATTGTGGACTTGGAGAAAGTGGGGGCGCACTACTCCATCACTTCTCTGTTTGCCCCGTACGGCGAACGAACAGACGTATTCTCGTATTCGGTCAAGCGGCTGAACTACCACCCGGGCGAAGCCGGCAGGCTGCGAATGGCGCTCGGGCAGGCGCGGTTCACGTCTAAAGTAACGCAAGAGTCGGAAACCTTAACCTTCTGGGTAGTTCACTTTGGGGATCACAATGTCGCCGGTGGCGTGCAAAAGTCCGGTGAAGACTCCGCGTTTAAGGCCATGCTCGATTCCATCGGCGAATCCTTTTCCCGCATGGATATTCCGGAAGTGGTGCGCCTCCTCGACCGGCGTTTCGGTGACCGCATCTACTCTCTACGATCTCTGTTCAGGGATGAGCAGCGGCGCATCGTCCGGACTATCTTGTCTTCCACAGTCGCAGAGGCGGAAGCCGCCTATCTTCAACTGTACGAGCATCACGCGGCTCTGATGCGCTATATCACGAGTTTAGGCAACCCGATGCCGCGCGAATTTGCGGCCGCCATGGAATACGCGGTCAACAGCCTGCTTCGACGTGCCTGTTCCGGCGAGGAGCTGGATGCTGATCGAATCAAATCTCTGCTGCGGGAAGCCCGGGCCAGCAATATCAGCCTGGATCGGACGACCCTTGAGTTTCTCATCCGGAAGCGAATTGAAACTTTGGCCGCGCAGTTAGCCGGGGATCCGAGTAGTCTCGAAAGACTGCAGGCATTGCGCAGTGCGCTCCGGACTGGAAGTCAGATGCCATTCAGCATCAATTTATGGTCGGCGCAAAACCATGTTTACGCGATGCGCTCGAGCGTTCTTCCCAAGATGCGAAGAAAACAGCAGAAAGACACACGCGCGCGCACCTGGGCAGAGGAGTTTCTGGGCCTGTGCGAACAGCTCACAATTAGAGCCTGACTAGACTTATTTACGGCTTCCGAGCCGGTCCAACGCAAGCTCCGAAAGCTGGAAAGGCCTGGTCCGCTGCAAACACGGCATCCGTTGGAAGCGGACCCGTTGCGTCGTGCTCCATCGCGAGTCCCCCGCGGGATCTCATGGTGTAGAGGGCCGGGCTGCAAGGCCTTCTTCAAACTCAAGTAGCGCCATCACGTTGTCGTGGTGTACACCCGGCCGTTCCCATGTGATCGGATCGTATTTCGATTTCTAGCCGGCTGGGCTTCTGTTCCAGATGAAGCAACGCCAAACGCAGTAAATCATTAAGCGTCGCCAAAGACTTCTCGCGGTTCACGCAGTCCAGAACTTTTTCGCGCAAAGTCACACGGCAATACATCTCTTGCTCGGCTAACCTAGGGAAAGATGAGGCCAAGGTTCCTCCCAATAAAGATCGCGGTCCTCATCCTTGCGCTGTTCACGGTCAGCTGGCAATGCACAGCGCAGTGTATTACGGAGCCGTGTCATCAGCTACCGACACAAGTTCCGCCGTGCCACCGTCAGCATCCAACAAAAAGCC
>JBJMGJ010000065.1:0-6279 GCA_045807965.1 Bryobacteraceae bacterium
CGTTTGCGTTCAGGAACACCCGAGTTCGGATGAGCGGTGAAGCCGCGAACGTGCAATTCGTAGATGACGGTTCGTGACGACGGACGCTGTAACGGCCGATCTCCTTCCCAGTCGTACGCATCAGAATCCACCACCACGCTCTTCATGGCGGTTTCGGTGTTGTCGCCCTCAGTACCCGCGGCCTTGCGATCGTAGTTTTTCGGCACCACAACAGCTCGGCCATACGGGTCTAGGAGGATCTTAGATGAGTCGAAGCGAAGTCCCCTCGCGGGATCGGCCGGTCCATAAACTCGAAATCCATACATCTGGCCCGCCGCGATACCGGGGACGAAACCATGCCAGTAGTGATAGGTCCGGTTTTCAGCCGGGTCAATGACTACTACACGGCTTGGACGCGCATCATCTTCCCGATCAAACAACAGCAGTTCCACTGCGGACGCGTCCCGGGAGAACAGAGCGAAGTTGACGCCGCCCGCCGCCAGGCTGGCGCCAAGGGGAAAGCTCCGGCCGACCATCTCGGTACTAGCTGCCGGAGAGTCCAGCGTTTCGTGTAGGTTGACCTGTTCGAGGGTGCTCATTTTTAACTCCGACGTAGGCATTGGTTCACAACAAAAGCCACTCGCGCCACTAGCTCACGGTCTTGCATGGACTTACAGCCGCCGTCGGCCTTCCTTCTGACATTGTCGTTAGGCAGCAGCACGCGCTTTCTTTTCAAATAGGTCTACATACTGCCGATAACGATTAGCGATCGCTGTCACAGCTTGCTCGCGCGTAATCTTCCGGTCGCGCCACTCTAGAAGCGGCTCCCAGAAGCTAGTCCTGCCAACGGCGAAGCCGATAAATCCTGGAACTCCGGCTGCGGTTGTCAGCCACTCGCGAACTTTCAAATCGTTCTCACCGCGGCCCAGTACGATGCACCCAACTTTCGACCGCGCGTTACGACGCGCGGCAGCAACAACTTTTTGGCAATCGACAGGGCGATCGAGTCCCTCAATTTTCCACACGTCCGGTTCGACATGAGCGTCCTGCAATTGTTCGATAGCCTGCACCATCAAATTCGGGCGAAGCTCCAGGTCGTACGCAGCCTTGTCCCCCTTGAACCGTTCGAGTTGCTTCTTCAGGGCCGGAACCAGTAACTCGAACATGTACATGCTCCGACTCTTCCCGTGCAAGTAATCTGAAAGGCGTGCAAGCCGGGACGCCTGCCGGATGTTCATTGCCCTGTCAGCCTCCGGGTTGTAGCGCACTAGAACTTTGCAGAACGTGAGACGAAACTCCTCAATGTGTTTACCAAAGTCTTCGCCATACTCGAAGTCGAACTCCTCTTGAGCGCTCTTTTCGGCCGGACCGGCCGTCGAGTAACCATGCGCAGCGGCATCGCGTAGAATCGGCGAGCCAAACTGCTCATCGACCAGGATCCCGGCTTTGTCCTTGGGGACGCCCGCCACAATCGCGGCCTTGAAGGCGTCGTATATGACCTGCTTGGCGGAAGTAATCTGCTCACTCTGCTCAGGCGTCAGCGCACCCTTCCAACCAAACATCTGAGTTTGAAACGTACCGCGGTGGTCGAAGGGAAGAATATATAAAGGATTGTCAAAGCCAAGGGTGTTCATTGCGTCTGCCTAAACTGGCGATAACGTCGAATCAACGTGTTCGTTGAACTGTCATGCTGGAGTTTGGGTTGCGTTGGGTCCTCCAATTCGGGAATGATGCTCTGAGCCAGAACCTTGCCGAGTTCCACACCCCACTGGTCGAAGGGATCGATCTGCCAGATAGCAGCTTGGGTAAACACGGAGTGCTCGTACAGAGCCACTAACTTTCCGAGCGTTGCCGGCGTCAGTTGCTCGGCGAAGATGATGTTCGACGGCCGGTTACCTTCGAAGACCCGGTGGGGCACCAGCGAATCCGCCGTACCTTCGGCGCGTACCTGATCAGGCGTCTTTCCAATCGCGAGCGCTTCGGCCTGTGCCAGGACGTTTGCGATGAGAATGTCATGGTGACGTCCAATTGGATTGAGTGACCGGTGAAACGCGATAAAGTCGCACGGAATGATCTGCGTGCCTTGGTGAATCAACTGGTAAAACGAATGCTGCCCGTTCGTCCCCGGCTCTCCGAAGTAGACCGGGCCCGTTTGGTAAGTTACAGGCGTACCGTCGAACATGACCCGTTTCCCGTTACTCTCCATAGTCAACTGCTGCAGGTAAGCTGGGAAGCGCTTCAGGTATTGTTCGTAAGGCAATACGGCAACCGTTCGCGCCCCGAAGAAGTCGTTGTGCCAGACCGAAATGAGGCCCATGAGCACGGGCAGGTTGCGGTCAAAGGGAGACGTGCGGAAGTGCTCGTCCATCTGATGGCATCCTTCCAGCAATGCGCGAAAGTTTTCCGGACCAATGGCGAGCATGGTCGAAAGACCGATCGCCGAGGTCATTGAGTAGCGTCCGCCCACCCAATCCCAGAACTCGAACATGTTGGCCGTATCGATCCCGAACTTCGCCACTTCGGCCGCATTCGTCGACACGGCCACAAAGTGCCGCGCGATCGATTTTTCGTCTTGCGCGAGACCGGCCAGAGACCAGGCACGTGCTGTGCGCGCATTGGTCATGGTCTCTAATGTCGTAAAGGTTTTCGAGGAGACGATAAAGAGAGTCTCTTCGGGAACCAGATCGCGCACTGCTTCAGCGAAATCGGTCGCATCAACGTTGGAAATGAATCGGAAAGCAATATCCCGTTTGCTGTAATGCCTGAGGGCTTCGTAAGCCATCACAGGGCCAAGGTCCGAACCTCCGATCCCAACATTCACAACATTGCGAATGCTTTTCCCCGTGTGGCCTTTCCATTCGCCGCTCCGGACACGATGGCAAAAGTCAGTCATCTTTTGGAGAACGTTGCCAACCTCGTGTACAACGTTCTGTCCGTCAACCGAGATCGACACAGGTTGCGTCGATCGCAGGGCTATGTGTAGAGCCGCTCGATTTTCTGTAATGTTGATCTTCTCGCCTCGAAACATCGCATCGATGCGAGAGCGCAAGCCTGATTCTTCTGCTAGTTGTATGAGCAGTTTGAGCGTCTTTTCGGTAATCCGATTTTTCGAATAATCGAGATAGATACCTTCTGCCTCGGCTGTGAATCGCTCGCCACGGCTTGCATCTGAAGCGAACAGGTCCCGCAAATGCAGTTCTCGGACTTCTTGATAGTGTGCCTGCAGGGCTTTCCATGCGGCGCGCTCCGTCACCGGAGTGACGCTGCGGCTTTCAACGAGTGGTTGCATGCGTGTTGTTCTTGTATTTACAGGGAAGTTCGCGCGTTAACTTGCTTTCTTGAGGATGTCGCTTTTGGATGCGATCACCTGCATCAATCCATTCCAGGACTTTGCGAAGGATTTAGCTCCCTCATCCTGTAGTTTCTTGGCCAATTCATCGATGTCGATACCGTTTTGGGCAAACAGTTCCAGGACATGATCCGAGTCGCCGCCATCGGCAGGCAAAATGGAGCCGATTTGATTGTGCTTGGCCAGCGCCCGCAAAGTCGGTTCCGGCATGGTGTTCACCGTGAACGGAGCTGCCAGCGCTTTCACGTACAAGATGTCGGATGCTGAAGGATCTTTGGTGCCCGTGCTCGCCCACAGGAGCCGCTGGGGACGAGCTCCCGCGTTGTACGCGCTCTGCCATTCCGGCGATGTAAGTAGCTCGCGAGCCGCCTTGTAGGTGCGCATGGCGACGGCGATACCAAGTTTGTTGCGCATTGCGGCCGGCACTTTATCGCTTACGGCGGTGTCCCACCTGCTGACGAATACCGATGCTACCGAGCCAACATTTGGATTCAGTCCAGATTCCACCCGCCGCTTAATGCCTCGAAGGAACGCGCCTGCGGCATCCAGATATTGTTCGCGGGAGAACAGCAAAGTCACGTTTACAGGCACACCGGCAAAGATCGCTTCTTCGATCGCGGGTAATCCCTCCTTAGTGCCGGGAATTTTGATGAACAAGTTGGAACGCCCGGCTCGGGCAAACAGATCTTTGGCAGCATGCAACGTGCTGGCGGTATCGTAGGCTAACAGCGGTGATACTTCCAGCGACACCCAGCCATCCACGGTATTTGTCCGATCGTGGATGGGCTTAAAAAGGTCTGCTGCCCTTGTGAGGTCTTCCAAGGCCAATTCAAAGAAGAGCTTCTCGCCAGAGTTTCCATTCGCGAGCTTGTCGCGAATGGGAGCATCATATGAGGAACTGTTCTTGATCGCGTGCTCGAAGATTGTTGGGTTCGATGTGAGTCCGGTGACCGAGAGCTCGTCTACATACGTCTTGAGGGTACCCGTATCCAGTAGGTCGCGGGTGATGTTATCTAACCAGATGCTCTGGCCCAGATTAGACAACAATTGCGTCGCTTTCATCGTTTGACCTCGATCTTTCTGCCGTTGGCAAGCAGGTAAGTTCTCAGGCAGTTCGCAAACAAGTTCGGGAAGGGGCGATTGGACGTCATACCCGGGATCAACTTGCCTCCCTGCGCCACGAGTGGACAGAGCCCGCTCGGCCTGAAGTCCTCGTAAGTTTTTCCAAAGATTCGAAAATGCGCGGAGAGAGCATATGGGGCATTGCACGCCAGCCCCAATTTCCTTCGGGCTCGCCAGGCACGTTCATACGTCCATCTCGCCCGAGATTCAGCACGTCCTGTAACGGCGCGATTGCGAGCGCAGCTTGAGATGACCAAGCCAGACGAATCAGCTCTGGGGCTGCGTCGCGACTGTTGCCGTCAGGTCTCCTCGTATAACTCCAAAACCTTCGCTGGTCGCGTTCAGTCAGGTTTTCAAACCATTCGCGACTGGTAGCGTTGTCGTGCGTCCCGGTGTACACCACGTTGTTTGGACGGTAGTTGTCTGGAAGGTGAACGTTCTCAGGATCGCCGTCGAAAGCAAATTGCAAAACCTTCGTTCCCGGAATCCGAAATTCATCACGAAGTTCCAAAACGTCAGGAGTAAGCAAGCCGAGGTCCTCGGCGATAAACGGCAGTTTGCCTAGTGCTTCTTGTATGGCGCTGAATAATTTGGCTCCGGGACCTGGGACCCATTCGCCGGTTTCGGCGGAAGGCGCGCCCCGCGGTACATGCCAAGCAGCGGCAAAGGCACGAAAGTGATCGAGACGAATCACATCTACGTGCATTAGTAGTGCACGGATCCGGTCAATACACCAGGCGTACCCTGTGGCCTCGTGAGCCTCCCAATCGTAGACAGGATTACCCCAAAGCTGTCCCCGAGCGCTGAAGTAATCGGGCGGCACACCGGCAACAAAGGTGGGTCGATTCTCTTTGTCTAAGAGAAACAACTCCGGGTTAGCCCAAACGTCGCTAGAATCGGGAGAAACGAAAAAGGGTAGATCGCCAATCAGCCGCACATTGTGGCTGCGGGCATACTCTTTTAGGCGCGTTGCTTGCCGGAAGAGCAGGAATTGCGCCAGCCTGACTTTGTCGATCTCGTTTGAGAGCTCCCGCCGTACCTGTCTCAGTGCAGACGGCACCCGATGAAGCAGTTCTGACGGCCACTCGAGATAGGAGGAGGAAGTGGAATACCTGCCCTTCAATGCCCGAAAAAGAGCATAGTCCTCGAGCCAAGTCGCACGGCTATCGCAAAATTGCTCGTACGGGCCCACAAGGTCTTTACGCACTCCCGCACGGAACTTGGTCCAGGCGGTGTCTAGCAACCGATGCTTGAACGGGATGGCTGTGTCGTAACTGACGGAGCTCGAGGGAAACACCCCTTCACAGTCGTCATCGCTTAACAGTCCGTCCTCGATCAGGAATTCCGGGCTGATCAGTAATCCGTTCCCGACGAAAGACGACAGACATTGATAAGGTGAGTTGCCATATCCAGTGGGCCCAAGTGGTAGAGCCTGCCACCAGCTCTGTCCGGCCTCCCGGAGGCGGTCCACCCAAGTGAAGGCGGCGGAGCCTAAATCACCAATGCCCCAAGGGGACGGCAACGACGTAATGTGAAGGAGCAAACCAGCAGCACGATACCCCTCAGGGAACAACGCCACCTCTATCCTTGCGGGAACATCGCTCATGTTCTTAACCGGACTAAACGGGGCATGGCTCCAGCTTCCAGATGTCGGTGGCGTATTCCGCGATAGTACGGTCGCTCGAGAACTTTCCAGAGCTTGCGACGTTCAATATGGCTTTCCGTGCCCATTCATCGGGGTGACCATATAAGTCGGTTAGATGTTTGTCTGCATCGACATAGGAGGTCAGGTCCGCGAGATGCATGTAGAAGTCTCCGCGGGTCAGGAG
>JBJMGJ010000066.1:0-6980 GCA_045807965.1 Bryobacteraceae bacterium
TGGGTCGCGGCAAGTGCTGGCGCACAAAGAATGAATCGACGGGAGTCAGCCACTGGTTCAGATAGGCGACCGGACTTTCCAGATCTTCAGGCCGATCGTTATGGACGATTAGGGAGCGTTTACTCGGAAACACGAGTTCTCCTGAGGAGTCAACATCGCGCGCCATCGCTACGGCTGCGCAAAACGCGGCCAGCGCCTCGCGACGGCTGGTCAGAAAACGCTTCATGTGCCCTACAGCCTTTCCTTCCAGTTCAGTATGCCGAATGAGAAGGCCTGGTGCTACTCCTGCCGCTTCAGGTCGCTCTCCGGCTGTTTAAAACGACGAGGAGTCGAATGGCCGCGGCAACAACTCGCCGAGTGTCATGTTTTGCCGCGCTCCCGCCAGGTTCGCCAGAATCAACTCGGCGTTGCCGCAGAATTCCCATAGAATCTGGCGGCAGGCGCCGCAGGGCGGAGTGAGTGATTCCGCATTCGTCACCACTGCAATTCGGCGAAGACTGCCGGCTCCTTCAGAAATGGCCTTGAATACCGCGACGCGCTCCGCACACATTGTCAATCCGAAAGAGGCGTTCTCGATGTTGCAACCGGTGAAGATCTTGCCGGTTTCGTCTTCGACGGCCGCCCCCACCTGAAAGCCGGAGTAAGGTGCCCGAGCATAGGACCTCGCCGCCGTAGCGGCCTCAAGAATATCTTTGTCGTCCATCCTCTCTACCTTCCCATCACACTCCGGAACCAAACGCATCGGGAACAAAAAGACTAAATAGTGACGATTAATCAAATGAAGCCGATCTAAAGAACGCGCGCTTTTGTTGGCTACCCCGTAAGGGGCGAGGACTTCCGGCTACGCGAGTACCTTCTACTCGAGGAATGTTCTCTGCAACGATCCGTCCCAGTTCGCGTTTTTCAGTAACAACGTGTCTCCCGCACCCGAACCCAGCGCCGCGGCGCTGGTCGGTGGAGGACTGTTGGTAGCCGGTTTCTTCTTGTGAAAACGGCGAACCAAAGGCAAAGAATAGCCGGCGATCTTGCTCGCTGCGGCTCTCTTAGCAGTGGCCCGGCACCGAATTCAACCGAGTTCGGAGTGCCGAGCCTTTTTGGGGGCGTGTTGACCATGCCCCCACTGAAAGCATCCTTTCCAGAGGCTCGGTCCCAAATTTTGTTTCGGGTCGACTTTACTGGGCCGTAGATACAAGTCATGGCAAACTTCGAAACGATCCGGCTATGCACTCGATCTCACTAGCAGGAAACAATCACTACTGATCGAGTAATGCAATACCCTTGGCGCCGGGCAAGCGTCGCACGTGGGTGGATGTGCCTGCCGCGCCATCGCTGATATCTTCGTCGCTCCTTCAAAAGAGGGGAGCTCAGAATGCTCCCCTTGCTTTTCGTTCCCGCCCGTCTCGCTCAACCGGTCGCCCTCAACTTTAAGAAGCCCGCGATATCCTGTCGTGGTGTCCGACAGCCCTGAATTGTTGTTTCAAGAGGCTTTGCAACAGGTCGACGCTCTCGAAACAAAGATCGACCACCTCCAATGGTGGCTGACTCTCGCGCTTTGTTTTCTGGTTTCCGGTCTGATCCTCGAATATTACGAACACCTTCCTAAGCCAGTCATTCTTTTCGCCCGAAGGCTCGCCTGGCGAGGCGAGTCGCTGTACGGCAGACACATACCTCAAATGGTCGGCAGATGCGTCATTGTTCTTGCTCTCGCGGCGCTGGGCATCGTTGTATTCAGCTCTATGTGGACGCACACGCGCTTACGTGAAGCGAACGATCAGATGATGATGAGCTTTAAGGATCGGGTTTGGGGCGAGGGCGCCCGAGGGCGCTATCTGTTGGGCGAACATCGCCGCTCGATGATCACGCCACTCAAGAAATACGGGGGCGCCCGGGTAGAGGTACGCTATTGCGAAGAGAATAGCGGCGACCGCGAAATTAACGACTTCATCGATCTGTTGAACGCTCCCATTCTCCGGGCATCTGGTTGGCGCACCAGCAAGCCCGCTTCGGTGGAGTGCCAAAGCAAGGCCGGCGTCATGGTCCAGGTGCTGCCCAGTTGCAGTAGCCGAACCAAAGACGCTGCCAAGTCTCTCGTCTCGGCCTTGACAAAGAACCACGTCGAAGTATTTGGGGGACGAGTCTTGGACTGGCGGGAAGGCGATCCTTTGCCCAGAGATTCCAACACTGTTGTGGTCTATGTCTTCCCTCGTTCCTGAGTAAGCAAACTTACGAACGCAGGGGCGTTGGTGATGGGCATTGTAGGATAAGACCAAGCTTTCCCATCCGCTAGCCTCGAACATCTTGCCGGAATTACCAGAAGTCGAAACTGTCGTTCGGTCGATCCGTGGCCACCTTGTCGGCGAAATAATTGTCAGTGCAAGCTTTTCATCCCATCGGGTCACCCGCGGCGATCACGCGACGACGGCGGCGGCACTTGCTGGGTCGCGCATTACAGATATCGAGCGCCGTGGAAAACAGATCTGGATCCAACTCGATCGAGGATTCCTTTACGTTCATCTTGGGATGACAGGAAAGCTGTTGTGGAACGGGGAGCCCGGCAAGTACACTCGCGCTTGTCTTCAACTAATCGGCGGTCGATTACTGTTTGACGACATACGCACCTTTGGCCGTTTTGAGTTTTTCGCGGCGAGGGAAACGGCTCTGGCCCCTGTGGGGCCAGACGCTTTAACCGTATCTGTCGAAGAATTTCTTGGTAGATTACGGGAGCGCCGGGGAAGAATAAAAGCAATCCTACTGAGCCAGTCGTTTCTCGCCGGTGTCGGCAACATATACGCGGACGAAGCCCTCTTCGCCGCCGGCATTCATCCTCGTGCGCTGTCGCGACGAGTTTCCGACCGGCGAGCAAGACGGCTACACGCGGCCATGGTCGACATTCTTAGCACCGCGATCAGGCACAAGGGATCCTCGATCTCGGATTACGTTGACGGCTTCGGAGCCAGAGGCAGTTTTCAGCAGCTACACAAGGTATATGGCCGGACGGGCGAGCCGTGCCCGAGTTGCGGTGCAATAATCCGGCGTATCGTGGTTGGCCAGCGCGGCACCCATTACTGCCCGCGTTGCCAGCGGGTTTGAGTCACAGGTTGCTCCCCATCCCGGTCGACTGATTGCCGTATGGCATCCGCGACATCCACCACTGCTTTCATGGCTTTCACGTTATGCACTCTCACGATGTGAGCGCCGTTGAGCACCGCGGCGGCAACGGCGCCCGCCGTGGCAAACTCCAGGTCTTCTCCCTCCTCCTTACGAAGAAACGATTTGCGAGATGGACCGATCGCAATCGGCAAGTCGAAAGATCGCAGGCTCCCAAGTTGTCCGATAATCTCTGAGTTTTGTTCCCGCCGTTTTCCAAATCCCAGGCCCGGATCGATAACCAGCTGATGCTTCTGCACACGGCTTTGCAAGGCGCGGTGAATGGCGGCTTCGAGATCGATCGTGATTGATCTCATCAGGTTCTTGAGAGGCGGCAGTTGAGACCAGGTCTCCGGACTTCCGCGCATGTGGTTAATGATGAGTCCCGCGTCGTGCTTCGTCACAACCTTGGGCAGCTGCAAGTCGAGTAGAATTCCGCTCGGATCATTAATGATATCCGCTCCGTACTCGATTGCCTTTTCCGCTACACCCGATTTGTAAGTGTCTACGGAGATGGGCACAGTCAATTTGCCACGCAGGCGCTTTAAAACAGGGACAAGCCGGCGCAGTTCTTCGGCTTCCGATATTCTTGCGGATCCTGGCTTCGTAGACTCAGCGCCGATGTCGATGATGTCCGCACCCTCATCTTCGAGCTCCAGCGCGCGGGCAAAAGCACGGTCGGGATCGAGATAATCCCCACCATCCGAAAATGAGTCCGGTGTGACGTTTAAAATGCCCATGATCTGCGTTCGCTCGCCGAGCGTCATTTCACGATTCGGCAGCTTCCATTGGTAACGCTTTTCCATGCTTCGCTATTGAGTTTGGCAGATTGAGCTTCAATGGCCTTCGCCGCAACTTTACCGGCGTGCGTTGGGCACCCCGACGGAAGGATCTGGCGCTAAAGCACCAGGCGAAGGTGTTCCCGAAGCATAGAAGCAATAGACGGCTGAGTCCGCTCGAGTACGGCAAGATGAGACTTCGTCGTCGCCGGAGGACACTCCGCGAGGGGACCGCTTGCCTCGACACGAGATCCGCGAGAGAAATCCAGCACCATTTGGCGTGCCATCTGATCGAGAATGTCCCACAGCACATTGCCGGACAAGCCGCCTTCCCGAAGTAAGTGTTTTGCCTGGCTTAGCAGCCAAAGAGGAATACTCATGGCGAGCAACTCTGATGCAAAGACCAGGTGCTTGTGTTCCGGACTGAGCTCAATTGAGCGTGCGCCGTTGCGCGTGAGAAATCGTCGCGTCTGTCGGACGGCTTTCCCATCTCCTTCCACGACGAATCGAGGCGCGGAGACCGAGGGCAGTCTCAGAACCGTCGCAACGTGTGCGCCTCTTTTGGCGAGACCCGCCAGCGTTTCGCTGGGCAGCCAGCTCTCGCAAAGCGCAAACCCCATACCTCTGAGCGGAAGATCTGAGGCACAAAGCTCTTCCACGATTCTGGCGACCGATGAATCAGCCACTTTAATCAGAGTCAGACCGGCAGGGTGTAACTCCTCGTATTTCGTAATCGGGTATCCGGCACGGACTTGATTCGAGTGGCGCCGCGCCACTCGAAAGCTGCTCGACTTTACCGGTCCGAGCTCTTGAACAATACTCGGCAGCCGGAGAATCTCTGAGTGTGTAGAATTACCCTCTATGATGAGCCCGAGTTGCAGGTGCTGATTCATACACGCCGCTTGTCTTCAGTGCCTTGATCCGATCGCGAAATTGTGCTGCTTTTTCGAATTCGAAAATCTTCGCGGCTTCTCGCATCTTCATCTCTAATTCGGAAATCAGAGCGTCCCTGTCTTCTGGGGAAAGCTCGGCATCCGGCTCCTGCTCAACTTCAAGCGGAACATCGACGTAGTCTGCTTCCGTAATCGCCACCAGACTCATATCAATTGGCTTGATAATCGTTTCGGGTGTGATTCCGTTGGCTTGATTGTATGCCTTTTGAAGCGCGCGGCGGCGATCCGTTTCGTTCATAGCGCGCTGCATGCTCTCCGTTATCACGTCTGCGTACAAAATGGCCCGTCCGTAGACATTCCGAGCCGCGCGTCCGACGGTCTGTATCAGCGAACCGGACGAACGCAGAAAACCTTCCTTGTCGGCGTCCAGAACCGCCACCAGAGACACCTCCGGCAAATCGAGTCCTTCTCGAAGCAGATTTACTCCAATCAGCACGTCGTACACCCCACGCCGCAGGTCACGCAGAATCTTCAGACGATCGAGAGTGCTGACCTCCGAGTGTAAGTAGGCGCACTTCACACCCACTTCCGAGTAGTACTCGGAGAGATCTTCCGCCATTCGCTTGGTGAGAGTATTGACCAGAACTCTCTCGTTTCGTTCTGCCCGCAATCGGATTTCTGCGAGTAGATCATCGACTTGGCCCTTGATCGGTTTCACGTCGATCTCCGGGTCAATCAGTCCCGTTGGCCGAATCACCTGTTCGACGACCACCCCAGCTGATTTCGTCAGCTCGTAGGGACCGGGCGTTGCAGAGACGTAAACAAGCTGGTGAACTCGGCCTTCAAATTCTTCGAAGTTTAGGGGCCGGTTGTCTTTTGCGCTGGGTAGCCGGAAGCCGTAATCGACCAGTACGTTCTTTCTCGACTGGTCACCGTGGAACATGCCCTGCAGTTGGGGTACTGTTTGATGGCTTTCGTCAATGAACAGCAGTGCATCAGTTGGCAGGTAATCGAGTAAGGTGGGCGGAGCTTCTCCCGGCAGACGCCCCGAGAAGTGCCGCGAGTAATTCTCGATCCCGTGACAATAGCCGACCTGTTTGATCATTTCGAGATCGAACATGGTCCGTTGAAAGACGCGCTGCGCCTCGATGAGTTTGCCCCTGTTTTCCAGTTCCTTGTGCCACCATTGCAGCTCGTTCTCGATGCTTTGCATAGCCTGTTGTCTTGTCGGAGCATCCATGACGTAGTGAGTCTTGGGATAAATCGGCAACCGCAGATAGGTCTGCTTCACCTGCCCTAAAACAGGATCAATCTGGCTCAGTGATTCGATCTCGTCTCCCCAGAACTCAATCCGGTACGCGTTGTCGTCGTAGGTAGGAAACAGTTCGACGACGTCGCCGCGAACCCGAAACGTACCGCGACGAAAATCGTGGTCGTTCCGTTCGTAGAGGATCTCGACAAGGCGTCCCAGCAATTCCTTGCGCGTAATCTTTTGTCCCTTCTCCAGCATGAGGAGCATGCCGTAGTACGCTTCCGGAGATCCGAGTCCGTAGATGCAGCTGACGCTCGCGATGATCACGCAATCGCGTCGTTCGAAGAGCGAGCGTGTCGCGGAGAGCCGGAGTTTGTCCAACTCATCGTTGATGGTCGCTTCCTTCTCGATGTAGATGTCTCCCGAAGGAATGTACGCTTCCGGCTGATAGAAATCGTAGTAGCTGACAAAATACTCAATTGCGTTTTCCGGAAAGAACGTTCTAAATTCGTGGTACAGCTGAGCGGCAAGTGTTTTATTGTGCGCGAGTACCAATGCGGGGCGATGACAAGCCTCGATGATCTTGGCCATGGTGAACGTCTTCCCGGACCCCGTGACGCCTAGCAGTACCTGGTGCGCCTCTCCGTCCATCACACCTCGGGTGAGCTGCTCGATCGCGGATGCCTGGTCGCCGCGCGGCTGATAATCGATGCCTAACTTAAATGGCACCATCCAAGTATAGGGATCTCCGGCGAACTCGCACGGACGCAGTGGCCCCACTCCTGAACCGCTGTGGACAGCCCTCTTTGTTATCCTGACTTTTAAAGTACCGAGCCCTCCTTGCGCCTACCCGTTGTCTCTCTTTGTGAGAGGTGAGGCCGCCAGCTTTACGTCATGAACGTGTTCGAA
>JBJMGJ010000067.1:0-6957 GCA_045807965.1 Bryobacteraceae bacterium
TATTTTACGGTGAGACCGGGGGCAGCTTTGCGGCCGTAGATGCCCAGACTGGCAAATCATTTTGGCACTTCAACACCGGTGCACAGTGGAAAGCTTCCCCGATGACGTACGCGATTGATGGGAAGCAGTACGTGGTGACGGCGGCGGGGTCGACGGTACTCTGCTTCGGGCTACCAGACTGAAGCCAATCAAAGCCTGGATGAAGGAACCGATGCGGGATCCGGCTGACTTGGGTCGCGTTTGATCCAATGGTAAGCCGCGACGGAGTTTTTCCAGAAATATTTCTCGGCGGCAGTGCGGCCGCCGCCCTGGAAGTACGTTTGCACGATGTGCAGCATGATTTCGTAAGGAACCCAGCTTCCAGTGCTGTTCGGCCAATCACTTCCGTAAAGAATCCTGTCTTCTCCAAAAAGCTCGCACAAAAAGTCCAACCTGGGCTTGTAGAAAGCCACATCGGTCTGCGCTTGTCCGTTTACGCGCTTGGTGACGGCTGGGATCTTGGCGAAAGTATTGCGCGACGCGAGCTCCCTCAACGACGACTCAATGTCGCGAGCTTCTGACGTCTGGCCGGGAATGTCGAGATTCGGCAGATGATTGTGGTTCTCATAAATGCCGATCAGATTGATAGATTGGGGCTTGTCGTTCTTCCCCAGCTTCCGTTTCGGCCCGATACTGTCGGCCTTTTATGGGTTTGTTTTCGCCTCGTTGCGGAGCCGTGCAGCTCTGCAGCTTGAAGTCCTCGCGCTCCGCCATCAACTCGGCGTTCTTCACCGCTCCGTAAAGCGTCCGAAGCTCACCCCTGCCGATCGGTTTCTGTGGGCCGGGTTATGCGCGGTCTGGAATGATTGGCGTTCAAGCATATTTATCGTCAAAGCTTCAACGGTCATAGGCTGGCATCGGAAGGGCTTTCGCCTGTTTTGGACTTGGAAGATTCGGTGCGGGAAGCCGGGACGGCCTGCGGTGCCGAAGGAAGTCCGCGCCTTGATTCGTACGATGAGCCGGGAGAATCCTCTCTGGGGAGCCCCGCGGATCCACGGTGAACTGCTCAAGCTCGGTATCGATGTCGGGGAAACCAGCGTGAGTAAGTACATGCTTCGCCGCAGGAGACCGCCGTCCCAGACCTGGAGGACCTTCCTGGACAACCATGTGAAGAGTATGGTTTCGATCGACTTCTTCATCGTGCCGACGATCCGATTTCAGATGCTATATGTCTTCCTGGTGCTGGCTCACGAGCGGCGACGCATACTGCATTTCGCTGTGACGGCGCATCCCACGGCGGAGTGGACGGTGCAGCAACTACGCGAAGCTTTTCCGTGGGAGACTGCGCCGCAGTTTCTGCTGCGGGATCGCGATCGGATCTTCGGGAACGAGTTTGTCGACCAAGTCAACGCGATGGGCATCCAGCAGGTGCTTTCCGCACCGCGCTCGCCTTGGCAGCGGGCTTATATCGAACGGGTCATTGGCACGATCCGACGCGAGTGCCTGGACCATGTAATCGTGTTCAATGAACAGAGTCTTCGGCGGCACTTGCGTGGTTTCATAGACTACTATCATCGGAGTCGGACGCATCTGGCCTTACAGAAGGACACGCCCGAGGCGCGCTACGTTCAAGCAGCAGAGCTTGGCCGGATCATCGCGATCCCTGAAGTAGGTGGACTCCATCATCGTTACGAGCGCCGCGCCGCCTGAACGCCCGCCTCACTCTAGTTGAGCTCGGCACGCTTTACCCCTAAGTGTTTCACTGGTGAACACGGGCGTGGGGCGAAGCCCACGAAGGCCGTGGTGACGATCATCTTTTCAGCCAAGCAACTCCTGCCTGGACATTCTCATTTTGAGAATGGGCGATTGTCTGATCTGTTCACCCCAGAGCCCACCGCAAATCAAATTTCCGAGAGGCACAGTACCCACCCAGACTCGGCTCTAACGATGTCTGCACGTCGTCAAGGATTACGCCGCAAAAGTGGGACTGTTAAACCTCCCCCGTCATGATCTTTTATCCGCTTACGCTGGTCACGAACTGTGGATGTTTCATTATTAAGGCTCGAGTACGGCGGGCTCTAAGGCGTCGAGATTCTCCGGCCGGAGTTCGCGGTGACGCATCAATGTCCGGGCACAAGTGTTCCAGCGTAAAACCGCGTCGTCGTTGCCGGCGGGGCGCAGCGTTTCGGCCTTCTCATAGGCCCGCATCGCATCGACAAATTCATAGTAGGCTTTGAACACGGTGCCGAGGTGGGCCAGGCGCATGCTTACCCTCGCCGAACGTTCGAAGATCATGCCGGCGTAGTAGGCCTTCTCGTAATCGCCCTTCAGTTTCCCGAGCACTTCACGGGCTCGTACTGGGGTGCCGTCGGAGCCGAATTGATCCGTGATGGCCAGCAGCAGAGTCACGAGAGCACTCTGGTTGTCGGGTTCCACCTGCAGAATGTCCAGGCAGATGCTTTCCGCTTGCGACGGCTCGTTCAACAGACGGTAGCGATGCGCCTTCTCTAATGCCTCGGGAATGGCCTGGGGCGAGAGCGGCTTCAGTTCAAATTGCATGCTGGCCTCCTTTCAGGGATTATTTGGTGAAGATCTTGAACAGCCTTTTCAATGGATCGAAGTGTTCGTCTACCACCCGTTCCTTGAGTGGAATGATAGCGTTATCCGTGATCGCGATGTCTTCGGGACACACTTTTGTGCAGCACTTCGTGATATTGCAGAATCCTATGCCATGTTGGCGCCGCAAATCGAGCGTCCGCTTCTCGATGTCGAGTGGATGCATCTCAAGAGCAGCCGTATAGGTGAGGAACCTCGGCCCTATGAATTGGTCGTGCAGTTTGTGCTCGCGAAGGACATGACAAACGTCCTGGCACAGAAAACACTCAATACATTTTCGAAATTCCTGGACCCGATCCACGTCGCCCTGCGCCATGCGCCAGCCTGCGTCCGGAGGGCCAGGCTTGAATTTGCGGATGGTCTTCTTGACGCGGAAATTCCAGGAAACATCCGTCACCAAATCTTTGACAGAAGGGAATGTCTTCATCGGTTCGAGAGTGACCGGACGGTCGAGCGGCAGAGAATCGAGACGAGTCATGCACATCAGCTTGGGGTTGCCATTGATTTCGGCCGAACACGAGCCGCATTTGCCAGCCTTGCAATTCCAGCGCACTGCCAGATCGTTGGCCTGATCAGCTTGTATGCGATGAACGGCGTCGAGCACCACCATGCCGGCGGAGACTTCGGTTGCATAGTCGCGGAATGCGCCGTCTCCGTGGGCGCCTCTCCAGATGCGAAAAGTTGCAGTGGCCATTGTTCCCCTTCATCCCATCTGTTCGACGATTTGTTTCAGCTCGGAGGGCATCTCTTTTACCGGCTCCCGAAGAACCTCTATTTCGCCGTCGCCCTTCGCGCGGACTAATACAGAAGTTCGGCCCTCTTCCAGGCTTTTCGAAGGATAGTCGTCGCGGAAGTGCGCGCCGCGACTCTCCTTCCGAGCGAGAGCCGCGCGCGTAACGATCTGGGAGACGGTGAGCAGGTTGGAGAGATCCAAGGCCGTATGCCAGCCTCCGTTGTATTCGCGGTTTCCGACTACGCCTACTTTTTCCGCACGCTTTGTTAATTCATCCAGCTCAATGAGCGCGCGCTGCATCTCCTTTTCGCGACGAACGATGCCGACAAGGTTCTGCATCATGTCCTGAAGAGACTGCTGGACATGATAAGGACTTTCACCGTCGCGGTCAAAGAACTCTAAAGCGCGGCGGGCGGTCTCAGACACGCACTCGGGATCCACGTTGGGCGCTAGGTTTTCTCGTGCAAATCTCGCAGAGTACTCTCCGGCACGTTTACCGAAGACAAGCAGGTCGGATAGAGAGTTACCACCCAGCCGGTTAGCTCCGTGAAGACCAGCGGCGCATTCGCCCGCAGCAAACAGACCGGGCACGTCGGACATTTGAGAGTCGGCGTCTACACGAACGCCGCCCATCATGTAATGAGTTGTGGGGCCAACTTCCATGGGTTCCCGCGTGATGTCGATGTTCGCCAATTGCTTGAACTGGTGATACATGCTTGGGAGCTTTCGCTTAATGTGTTCGGCAGCATGAGGAATGCGGCTTTCGATCCACGCGATATCCAAGAAAACACCACCGTGTGGGCTACCACGCCCGTCACGCACTTCCCGCATAATGCAGCGCGCAACGTGATCACGCGTGAGTAATTCGGGAGGGCGGCGAGCGTCGCGATCACCTTGGGTGTATCGCCAGCCTTCGTCTTCGTTGTCGGCGGTTTGAGTCCGATAATTCTCGGGTATGTCGTCGAACATGAAGCGTCGGCCATCCTTGTTCTTAAGAACACCGCCTTCACCGCGAACGCCTTCGGTGACGAGAATGCCTCGGACGCTTAGCGGCCAAATCATCCCTGTCGGATGGAACTGTACGAACTCCATGTCGATGAGCGACGCATTGGCGTGGAAGGCGAGCGAGTGGCCGTCACCTGTATATTCCCAACTGTTGCTCGTAATGCTGTAACTACGGCCAATTCCCCCCGTGGCGAGCACAACCGCCTTAGCACGGAAAAGCAGGAAACGGCCTCGCTCGCGCTCATAACCGAAGGCTCCTGCAATGCGCCCTTCATCCTTGAGCAAGGTCAGCACGGTGGTTTCCATGTGAACTTCCATGCCCAGATGGATACCGTGATCTTGCAGCGTGCGGATCATTTCAAGACCTGTTCGATCGCCGACGTGAGCTAAACGCGGGTAGCGATGGCCGCCGAAGTTTCGCTGAAGAATGCGGCCATCCTTCGTGCGATCGAACAAAGCGCCCCAAGCTTCCAATTCGTTAACTCGGTCTGGCGCCTCTTTGGCATGCAGTTCCGCCATGCGCCAGTTATTGACATATTGGCCGCCTCGCATGGTGTCGGCGAAGTGAACCTTCCAGTTATCACGCTCGTCGACATTCGCCATGGCGGCCGCGATTCCGCCCTCGGCCATCACGGTATGCGCTTTGCCAAGCAGACTCTTCGTGACGACGCCTACCTTAACTCCCGCCTGCGACGCTTCAATCGCCGCCCTCAACCCTGCTCCACCAGCTCCAATCACCAGCACATCGTAATCGTGCGTCTGGTAGTCGGTCGTCAAAAAATCCTCCAATCCGTCCAGATCCCCATAGAACAGAGGCGAACGTAGAGGTCGGCGAACATGACGGAAAACAGGCTCATCCAGGCGAACATCATGTGCCGGCGGTTCAAACAGCTGGCGCAGTCATATGTCTTGCTCCGAACCGGCGATTTGGAGACTTCGTCGAGCCGGCCTCCTATCAAATGTCGAAGGGAATGGCAGCCGAACGTGTAACAGGCCAGAAAAGTGACATTGACCGCGAGAACGAGGGTGCCCACGCCGATTCCGAGCTGTGTGCGGCCGGTACTTGGATTCTCGAACCAGAGCGCACGCCATACGTCGAATCCGAGAATGACGAGAAAGACGAGAGCGAGGTAGAGAAAATACCGATGAACGTTCTGGAGGATCAAAGGAAAGGAGCGTTCCCCGCGATAGCTCTTCCGAGGCTCGCCGACAGTGCAGGAAGGCGGGTCAGCCCAAAACGCTTTATAGTAGGCGCCGCGGTAGTAGTAGCACGTCAGGCGGAATCCGCCTGGGGCCCAAAGGATCAGCAGCGCAGTGGAAGCCGGAATGAGAGAGGGCCACCAGTGCGGCCAAACGCCGAACCAGGCATGCGTCGCGTCACCCAAGATTTCAGGAGAATAAAAAGGAGAGAGATATGGCCCGGACCGGTAGTGATTGCCTTGCAGCGCCCCCCACGTTGCATAGACGAGAAAAAGAGAAAGGCCGACAAACGTAAGGAGCGGCTGTACCCACCATAGATCACGGCGGGACGTGCGTCCAAACTGAGTGCCCCTTAAAGGGACATCGATCGAGGACAATGCACGGTCCCTCCTGCAGAAGAATTAAGAACTTTGGATAGCATATCGTGATGCGACTGAGCCGTTCAAGCTCGAATGTGGGCAGATGACAGATCTGGCGACCTCGGCCACCGGCTTGAGGCGTAAGTGCCGTAGTTGGCATCCCAACAGCTGAATATGTGAGCTTGTTCAGTTGGGGATCCGCGTACGCCCGCCCGGCTTCCAAGGCGTCGAAGAGCTCATCTTCCTCGAATCCCCCGATGCTCGCGAGCAGGTCGAACCGGAACTCGCGGCCGAGGACGGAGGCCAGCGACAGGGCGCGGTTACATTGATGGCTAAGTCGGGACCCGGCGTTTTACTGAGCGGTGATCCTGCTCCACTACGTCCTTGGCCTGCCCTCCTTTCCCCTGCGCTTTTCCACGGGCCTAAGGGACTCTACGCGCCAGGCTTCACTGTCGAGAAAAAGCGCAGCGACTTCGCCTACGGCTTGTCCGTCCGCTGAGACCA
Organism: Bryobacteraceae bacterium; assembly: GCA_045807965.1. Classification (GTDB taxonomy): domain Bacteria; phylum Acidobacteriota; class Terriglobia; order Bryobacterales; family Bryobacteraceae; genus Bog-105. The sequence goes on from JBJMGJ010000067.1 coordinate 6,397, forward strand.
CCGTTCGTCCCTTGAGATTTTCGTCGGAAAGCCGCATCGGCAACCTGCCCTTCCTTTAACAACGATATCGTAGAGATCCACAGACCTCATGAAGCGTTCTGTCTGGCTGATCACGTCCAACCGAAGGACATGCGGCGGCGGCTGGGTAGATGCAGCGGATACAGATCGCGTGAAATCAGCCGGGTTGCCCGTCAACTCCTCCGAGATCGAATACGTCGTCGAGCATCTCGAATTCGCTTTGATTCGCAACCTCGACCAGTTCATGTGGCTCGACGAAGCACAGATTCTATTGTCGTCATTCGACGAGAGACAAGCGCACGTGATAAATGGCTACGCTCTCGACAACAGGAGCTTCTAGCGGTCACTACTATCACGTCGTCTTCAGCGTGCCGCATCGACTCGTTCCACTCATGTGGCAGAACAAGCGAGTGTTGTTTGCTCTCTTGTTCAAGGCCACGGCCGCGACGCTACTCGAAGTAGCCGCCAACCCCAAGCGCCTCGGTGCGTCCATCGGCTTCTTACTGAGTCTCGCATAATATAGCTCAGGAAAAAGCAAGCGAA
>JBJMGJ010000068.1:0-5191 GCA_045807965.1 Bryobacteraceae bacterium
ACGACTACGGCCCACAGCCCGAGAAGCTCAAGACGGTCTGCCGTTTGCTCAGACGCCGATTGCTCGACGATGACGAATGGAATAGCCGCCAGCACTCCAGGCATTTGTGAAAGGAAGCTCAAGAGAGTCATGGGATGGAGCGGGAGAGGGCGTAAATGCAGTAACGCATGTAGCCAGTAAATGATTCCGACCACTACACTTTCAATCCCTGCTCCAATCGCCAACGAGCGGAAACGATCAGCTAATTTCAACCGTTGACTCCGGCAGCAGATTGGATGTGTCGAAAGAGCGGTGTCCTTTCGGCAAGGCTGCGTACCGCTTTCTGAATCAAAATTTCTTTTGGGCCAGGATGCGGCGGACGGAGGTTCGGCCGATCGTCAACCGACGGGCGATCTCGGATTTGCTGACCCCGGCGCGATGCAGTTTCCGGATTTCAGCAGTGTGGAGTCCCGCCGTCTTCGGACGGCCCAGTCGTTTGCCATTCAGCCGAGCTTGGACCAGGCCGGCTCGAGTTCGCTCGCGCAAGATCTCTCTTTCGAACTCAGCGAATATAGCCAGCAGCCCGGCCATTGCACGCCCGGCTGGTGTGGTCAGGTCCAGTGCCTCCGTCAGCGAGACGAATCCGACGCCAAGATGTTCAAGCTCCTGAAGGGTTGCCAGCAGATCCGTGACCGACCGGCCCCAGCGGTCCAGGCGCCACACCAGTACGACGTCGATCTGCCGACGGCGGGCGCCCTCCAGGAGTTTCTCACGAGCCTCTCGCCTCGCCGCACCGGAACCGACCTCGCGGACTTGAAGGGCAATCGTCCAGCCGCGTCTGGCGGCATACTCCCGCATGGCGCGACTCTGCATGGGCAGTGTCTGCTGATCGTTCGTAGAAACGCGGGCGTACAGGCCGGCACGCAACATTTTCGCCGGTCTTCGTGACTGGCCAAAAACGTTACCGGATTTTGCCTGTTGGAAAGGCCTGTTTGGCGGGCATTCCAGAATGTCACCCAAGCATGGCCGAAGACGATCCTTTTCGGCCATGCAGCATTCATCATACTCCGGCCCGCTCCAGCGTTTGGCGGTAATTCCAGGGCATCCACTCCGCGGGCTTGGCTGCCAGTTTCGAGGCGTGGCGCTGTAGCTGGGTCAGATAATCGAACGAGTTGGCGCCACACAACTGGCAAGAGTGGATCAGTGTCATAAACAGGTCACCCACCTCGGCGCCATGCAGAGTTCGGTAAAACAGCGCGTTTTTTCTATGCAACACCGCACGCTTGAGGGCTCGCTCGCAGATGTTATTGTCCAGAGGCGCTCCCGCCTCCCGCAAAAACGTCGTCAAGGCTTTCCAGTGCCGCAACAGATACGTGATTGCCTTGCCCAAGCTCGAGTTGGGCTCTGTTTTCCGCTCGGCGAACTGCGCCTGCAGCCAACTGTGCAGGTTCTCCATCACCGGCTGGCTATGCTGTCGGTGGAGCTGCAGTCGTTCCTTCGCGGTCAGCCCGCCCTCACGCGCCTCTGCGTCATAGCGGTACACCTCGCCCAGCATCTCCAGCACGTAACGGCATTCTTCGGGGAAGTTTGCCGCCACTTCCACAAACTGCCGCCTGCCATGGGCCAGACAGTTGGCCAGCAGGATCTCCACTCCCGCCGGTAACTTGGGCACGTTCCGCGACAGAGCATCGCACATCTGAATCAACGGACTCAACTCCTTGGCCCTCTGCTTCAACACATCGCCGATGTTCTCGCCCGCATGTTGGCGCCCGGTGAAGTACAGCGCGATCTTCTGGCCCTGCCCGGTCGATACGATGCCGCTGGTGAACACACCCGTGCGCTGGTCGCCCGGCTCTCGCTCCAACTTCAGCACCTTCATGCTGGTGTCGTCATTGTGTACCACCTCGCCCTGCGCCGCCTGCCGGATCAACTCATCCCGCACCGGTTGGATCAACTCGGCAGCTTCCTCCACGATCTCCCACTGCGTCGCCGCCGGCAGCGGAATCCCCAGCAGAGCTTCCAGTTTTTCCAAACGGTGAAACGGAGTTCCGCTGCCGTACTTGAGTTGCGCGATCATCGCCGCGGCCGTCTCGTCGTACTTTTCCGGACCTACGCCTTCCGGCTCTTGCGCCGTAAACACCTGCCCGCACGCGCCGCATCGCAACCGCTCCAGCGAGTAAACCGTGGCCGCCAACGGCGCCTGCCCCACGATCCGTACCAGCACCTTCGGCTCCTTCTGGCCGTATACGTTCCCTTTCCCGCACTCCGGGCAGCGGTCCCCATGCGTCAACTTCTGGTGCGCAATGTCGACCGTCCGTGCGCCGCCAAACGCCTCCGCTCCGTTGCGCCCGTGTCCGGGTTGCAGAGAAACGTCGGTGTCCGGCTGAGTGCCATCGCCGGTTTCCGGGTTCTGTGGTTCCTCCAGCACGGCGCTGGTCTTCTCCGTATTGCGCGGCCGCGCCAGCATCGCCGCCAAGGCATGCAAGGCGCTCTTGAGTTTGTCGCAATCAGCCTCGCTCAGCGGCGCTTGCCGGGCTCCGTCCAGCACCCGGTCCAGTTCTTCCAGGTTCACATCGACACGGAGCCGTTTGGCGGACTTCATGCTACTCCCCCGAGCCGTTCGCGAAACCTCTTCGTCAACGGATATCCAAAAATCTCTTTGATCGACCGGTTCGGTACGTAGCTGTTGGATTGCTTGCCTCGGCCCGTCGTCTTGCCGAGCAACACCCAGTTGGCCGCGCGGTAACAGGTTCCGCGGAATCGCTCCGGATCCACGAATGTTTCCAGTAAGTAAATCGGATGTCCGTACATCCGCTGCCAGTCCTCTGAAATCCGCGCCGCCATTCGCCCCAGAATATGCGACGCCAGGTGCTCCACCCGTACCCATGGCAGGATCAGGAATCGCGTGTTGTAGGCGATAAATCGGATATTCCGGCGCCGCGCTTCGGCGCTCCAGCCAATGTAGCGGTCGCGACTGCCCAGGTGACGTGGAGCCGAGGACCATGCCAGGCAGGCGACCGGCCGGCCTTGCGCCCGCACCAGGTACTTCAGGTGTTCGCCCACCGGTTGCTCGTAGCCGAGATAATGGTGCTCTTCCATCAGGCTGTTAAACAACGGCTCCTGGGAGGTACGCCGAGCCTGCTCGAACTCCAGCGGCTGGAGATTGTGCAACCGGTCTTCTATAGTCGTGGTGTCGATCCGCACCGGCTCCGGCCGGGCTCTGTTTGCCAGCGGATTATGCCGTACGTAACTCACCGGCGGCAATGTGATCTGGCCGGCCCGATCCAGCATCAGAAGCATGCCGCGGCACACCATGTCGCGCAACGCACCATTGGTTTGGCGCCACTGCCAGGCTTCACATAGCTGGGTCGATAGCGTGCGCCGGCTTTCCTTCGGGTGCCGCTCGATCAGTGCGCGTATATAAAGGATGTCTTCCTGGCTGATCTCCCGGCCCCGATACTTGAACTCGACCGCCGCTGCTTCCGTCATGCCCAGCAGTATGAACCCGTTTTTCTTGGAACGCAAGGGGTAATGGGTATTTTTCGGGACATTTATTTCAGCACGCTGACTCGCCGCCACATGGGCGCGGCCCGCACCCGCGAAAGGTCGCCCGCCGCCATCAGCAACTGTGCCTCATACGCCTCCAGTGGCTTGGTCGTTCCGGTCGCTTCCGGCCACCACACGAACCGCCCCTTTGAGAGTCGCTTCTGTGCAAGCCAGTATCCCTGCCCGTCATAGCTGAGCAGCCGAATCGCGGTCCCGCTGCGGCTCCGAAAGACGAACACGCATCCCGAAAATGGATCCTCGGCGAGTTTCTCCTGGCAGAGCCGCGCGAGAGAATCAATGCCCTTTCTTCCATCGACCGGCTCGATGGCCACCAACACGCGCATCTGAGCGGTGATCTGAATCATCTCGCGGCATCTCGCCAGGCGCGCAGCAGGCTTGCCCAGTCTGGTGGAGCGGCAGTCTTCCACTGGATTCGCATCTTGCTCCCGCCGGAGGATTCGAAGTCGATCACACATTCTTCGAGTTGTGCGCGATTCGGCCCGATCAGCTCGACGAATGCCGGCGTGGTTGCTTTCCGCCGGCGGGTTGAAACTCCGCCGAGCCGCTTCTTCAGCCCCATATAGTCCAGCCGTAGCGGGTGCGCCACCGGATAGAGACCATGTTGCCGCGCCAGTTCGACGGCAGCCTGCCACAGCGGCTCAGGCAATTTCGTCCGCCGCGGCTGAGTGCTGCGAAACTGATCCAACTGGCGCTGCAACTGGGCGATTGGCTCGGGAATAGGTGTGCTTTTGCGGTTCACATTCAGCCGCCTCCAGGGCGACTGAATGAAGCTAGCAGGCTAGGTCACCCGGCCGCACGCACCCTTGCCGGAAACTCACGAGCTTGTCGAGTCGCCGGACTTGACGCGGCTCTCCGGCGTAGTGGTGTTGGCGAAGTCGACTTCGTAGCTCTTAACCGTTCCATCAGGCGCGGTCTCAGTCCATTGCACGTTCCTCCTGAACGGACGATCCCCGCCGGCTCGGGTCACATCCGTGACCTGGACATCAATCTCTACTCCCCGGTGGCGCAGGCCGGCCCAGGCATCTTCCAATGCGTGGTAGTTGCCAACTCGATTGGCCGTCCAATTCTGCCGGCCAAGATTCTCGGCGCCCCCCGGTGGACCAAAACGATTGCCAATCAGATGGCCGGCGTCGTCACCGGTCCCGCCGGAAACCTTTCTCTGCGCCGTTGTATCGCGATTTGTCTGCACCTCATCCGGCATACCCAGGCGGCCTTCTGCCTGCTGATAGACACTACCGTTCTTTTCGTATTGCCGGAACCGATATTCGCCGGCAACGTTGGCTTTGTCCGGCTTGTAGGGGTCAAACGAGCCCGCGGGATCCGGCGTCCGCCCCGTGGTGCGCGGTTGCTCAAGCGCCTGTTGGACATTTTTGCCGAATTCCACGTAGTTCAGGAAAAATTGCAACTGTGACTGCCCTTGCGTGTCCCCGCCCGGGCTGCCGAAGACCATCACTGGCTTGCCATCCTTGAGCACCAGCACCGGGTTCAGAGTCTGCCTCGGACGCTTGCGCGGCGCCAGAGAATTGGGATGCTTCGGGTCGAGGTTGAATCGGGCAAGCACGTCATTGATGAAAAAACCGCCCGCTTCGCCATCCACATACATCCCGCTCCCGAAGTCCGAAGCCACCGACGACGTGATTGTCAC
>JBJMGJ010000069.1:0-5848 GCA_045807965.1 Bryobacteraceae bacterium
TGGCTTACCAGTGCCGGAGATTGTGTTTGTGGAGATCGACGCGGCATTGGGCCGGAACGAGCCTGATTACGAGATTCGTGAACTGTTGTCCCGGAGTGTGGGCCTGAACCTTGCTTTGGACTACCTGCCGGGCTCTGTCATGTTCGATCCCGCGGCAAGCGATCGGTCGGATCCCGAGCTGGCATCCCGCGCGGTGTGGTTCGATGCGTTCATCACGAACATCGACCGTACAGCCCGCAATCCCAATCTTCTCTGCTGGCACAAGAACCTTTATCTGATCGATCACGGCGCCGCGCTTTACTTTCATCACAATTGGGGCGACATAGAAACGGCGGCGGCTTCGCCTTTTGCTCCGATACGGAATCACATCCTTCTGCCTTGGGCGGGCGGGATCGAGGAAGCCGACCGGGTATCGCGCGCATTGCTGAAGGAGGACGTGCTGTCTCGGGTTGTAAACTCCGTGCCCGATCCCTGGCTGTTGCCCGTACCCGGATTGGAGGATCCGGAGCAGAAGCGGTCAGGCTACCTGCGTTACTTTCTCCAGAGGTTGCAGAACACTTCTCACTTCGTAACGGAGGCAATTCGAGCACATGCCGAGCTCATTTGACTACGCCGTTATTCGCGTCGTCCCCAGGGTGGACCGCGAGGAATTCATCAATGCCGGGGTCATCCTGTTCTGTAAGGAGCAGCGCTTTCTCCAGGCGCGTATCGCACTCTCTCCCGCGCGCATTCGCGCATTGTGGGCTGAATCGGACCTCGACCTGATCGAACTACATCTGGCGGCGTTCGCAAGAATTTGCAACGCCAATCCAGAAGCCGGTCCCATTGCCCAACTTCCGCAGGCCGAGCGTTTTCACTGGCTGGTGTCTCCGCGGAGCACCACGGTTCAGGTCTCGGCCGTTCACACGGGTCTGTGTCAGGAGCCCGAGACCACTCTGGAGCGACTGTTTCAACAGCTCGTAGCGCACTGAATCGATCGGAAACGAATCAGTAAGTCGCTCGGCCGCCGCTGACATCGTAGGTCTGACCAGTGACGAACGAACAATCGGGGCTGGCTAGAAAGTGAACAACCGCCGCAACTTCGTCCGGTTTGCCTGTCCGTAGCATCGGTATTTTCTGGGTCATGTAATTGATCTGGTCTTCCGTCAGTTGGTCCAGAATGTGTGTCTGAATAACAGCCGGGGTAACAGCGTTCACGCAGATCCCGGAAGTCGCCACTTCTTTACCGATTGACTTTGTCATGGCTATCACAGCGGCTTTGGTGGCCGAATAAGGGGCCATATTCGGATTGCCCTCTTTTCCGGCGATCGAGGCGATATTAACGATACGTCCGTACGAGCGGCCCATCATGTGGGGAATCGCCGCCCGGCAGAAGTTCGCGGGTCCATACACGTTGATGGCCACGATCCGCTGCCAGTCCTCTTCTGTTTGTTCCCATACCGGAGCCGCGCGGCCCGCAATACCCGCATTGTTGACCAGGATGTCGAGCTGGCCCGTGCGCGACAGGACTTCGTGGACAGTGTGCTCGACCGATGCTGGGTTTGTCACATCGCACCAAACACCAAACGAGCCGGAACCAATTTGGTTCGCTACTTCGACAGCTCCATCGAGATTCAGGTCAGCCACGGCAACTGTGGCTCCGGCCGATGCTAAACGTAGCGCGATCGCTTCTCCTATTCCGGTTGCCGCGCCAGTCACAATTGCCGAATGCCCCGTCAAGTCAAACATACTTTGCAATGATCTCCACCTTCCAAAAAAGGCGATGCGAGGAGAAACCACATCCGCTAAGCATAGTAGCTGGTTTCGCCCTGTTCGGGGCAGGGCAATCTTCCGTTAGGTTGTACGTTGCAAGGACAATCTGAAGCGCTCGTGCGGCAAAATCCATCTGTATCGGCGCATCTGTTTCGGCGAATAATGGGTTCGGATCGCGGTAGCGATTGTTTTAAGAACGACTTCCCAGGTCAGCTTCGAACGACGCTACCGCGATTGCCTGAGTGTACCGATCTTTAACATCGTTGACGACCAAGCAAAGCCAATCTCAATTTCGGAGGTGGCGGTCAAAAAATTTCACGATTATGTCGTAGCAATCACGCGATTCGGGCACATCGGGATTGTAAAAGAATCCGTGGAATAACCCGTCCCAAGCGTGCAGGTCGGCCTCGACGCCGAGCTTCACTAACTGGGTATGCGTGTAAAGGGCGCCGCTCATTTCGAACCCGCGCGTGGCGGTGATGATTAAGGTGGGCGGAAATTTAGCTAACACGTTTGAGGAGTTAATCGGGGCCACCAGAGGATCTTTCGTGTCTGTGCCTGCGAGATAGCCGAGAGCAGCGGGCCGCTTGTTTGCTACTGCAGGCGGAGGCGGCATACGCGCTTCGCCGAGAGGCAACGCTGTGTACGCCGCGTCGCCGCCAAATCCCGCGCCTGTCGGCGAGCCCGCTCCAGAGCAGAACAGCCCCACCGCCGCCGGTGCCGGCAGATTGTGTTTCTGGAACCACGCCACGGACATTGCCGTCAGCATGCCTCCAGCCGAGCACCCGTAAATCCCGATGCTTTGAGGAGCGTGATCTTTCAACAGTTCCTTGTAAACCGAAGCCACATCTTCGCTGGCGGCGGGGAACTTGTACTGCGGTCCTTCCCGGTAATCAATGCTGACCACGCGAATCTTGCCCAATGCCGAGACCGGCATGGACTCGAGTTCCGCACAGGCGGGCCAGCAACCGGAGAAGCCGCCGCCATGGAGATTGATTAGGACACGGTTTCGGTTCGCGGCCGAGATCCCGGTTTTCGGGGTGTAGACGTACGTGTGCACACCCGCGATCTTCTTGTCCTCCCGATCGACGGGATACAGCACTTTCTGCCGTTCGAGATACGGCTTCATGAAACGCGGTACGCCGTTGTCCTGCTTCACCATCTCCGGATCCTGCATGTCCTTGAGATGTTGCGTGACGTAACTCTTGGCTTCCGGACTGAGAAAACCAGAGAGCGGTACAGTCTGCGCGGGGATGTGAACGGTTCCGTTCTCGTCCACTACAACCTTCTCCCGCGGCGCACTTTGCCCCGCAGTCAGAGGGAGACTTAACGCCAATGAGGTGAAACAAATTAAATATCCCGGAAGGTTCATACGATGTCCCGGTCTCCAGCAACCAGCGCGTTCGTGTCAGCCGCCATTGACACCAGTCGCCAATGCGCGGTTGATGACGATTGTGGTCTCCTCCGTCATGTCCAACACGGTGTCCACGATGCTTTCCCGGCCAATACCGCTTTGTTTGTACCCGCCGAAAGGCACGTTACCGGGCCGAAATGCTCCTGACCCGTTGATCACAACACCGCCCACTTCCAACCGGTGCGCGACACTCAGAGCATTATGCAGGTTCTCTGAAAAGACACTCGATTGCAGTCCGTACGGTGAATCGTTCGCAATTCTGACCGCCGCATCCGCATTGTTGAAAGGGAGAATCGGCGCCACCGGGCCGAACACTTCTTCGCTCATGACTGGCATCTCGGGCGTCACATCGACGAGAACCGTGGGTTTGTAGTAAGCCGATTCTCCCGTCTCACCGCCACTGAGACACCGAGCTCCCATGGCCAGAGACTTGGTCACTTGACCGTGTGCGCGTTTTGCCGCTTCGGGGCTGATTAGTGGACCCAATTCGGTCTCTTCGTTGGTGGGATCGCCAATCTTGATCTTTTCCACCCTCTCCATCAGCAAAGAGAGAAAGCGATCGTAAACGGATTCCTGCACGAGGATGCGTTTCGCGGCGCAGCAGATCTGGCCCGCCCCATTCGTCAGGCGGCCGTGCACCACAGCATCGGCCGCATCCTCCAGTCTGGCGTCTTCGAGAACGATCATGGCATCTGTCCCGCCAAGTTCGAAGGCAAGGCGCTTCAGAGTGGTCGCCGTTTTGGAGGCTATGGACTTCGCTGCCGCGGCGCTACCCGTGAAGCTGATCATCCTTATTTCAGGATGCGTTAACAATTCGTCGCCCATGTATTGCGGATACCCGGTGAGCATCTGCATCCCTTCGGGCGGCAGTCCGGCTTCGAGCAAAATTTCACCGATTCGCAGGACGGTCAACGGACATTGTTCCGGGAGTTTGACAATAACGGAGCTGCCCGCCGCGAGTGCGCCCGGGATCTTGTGCGCAAACAACTCAGCGGGATAGTTGAACGGGATGATGCCGACGACCAGCCCGACGGGGTGCCGAACCGTATACGCAACCATCTGCTCCAGACCCGGAACATTGTCCATCGGGAGGTAGTGTCCGCGGATCCGCTTTGCTTCCTCGGCGAAATCAGTGAACAGCCGAGCTGTCACACCGATCTCGAACCGGCACTGCCGGATCGGTTTGCCGTTCTCGCTGGTGAGCAATCGCGTCAATTCCTCGGAACGCTCTTGAATGAGCTCGCCCGCTTTGCGAAGAATGTCACTTCGTCGATGGGCCGGCAGGGCGGCCATAATCGGCTTTCCTCGAAGTGCGACTTCAATCGCCTGATGCACGTCTTCCGGACCCGCTTGGGGCACGGTGTCGATCACCTCTCCCGTTGCAGGGTTACGTATGTCGAAAGTGCGGCCGCTCACCGCGTCTACTCTCTTGCCATCGATTAACATCTTCATAGTTAGCTTCGCCTGGTGGCGTCCCAATCATTCGTAAAGTCTGAAAGCGTACAGCATGTCCACGGCAGCAATCAGAACGTATTGCTTTCCGTTGACCAGGAATGTTTCCGGAGAGTTCGAAACCTCTCCTAAGTGCGTGTGCCAAAGCGGGTCGCCGTTTGCCGGGTCGTACGCCACGAAGTTCCCTGAAGGATCGCCGGCAAATAGCAGTTTTCCGGCTGTGGTCAACAATCCGTGGCCAACGTTGGTGCCGCCCCATGCGCCCGAGCCGACGTACTTGTGACGCCACGCGATACGGCCCGTTTTGTAATCCATTGCGGTCAGATAAGTCCCGATCGTCGCAACGCCGCGCTCATCTTTGCCGCCCAATCCCATTGCGCCCCTCGGGTCGGTCTCGGTCAGGTAGTACATGGCGTAGCTGTCCTCGGATGTGAGGTAGAACAGTCCGGCTTCCGGACTGAACGCCGGCGGCATCCAGTTCGTCGCACCGGCATTGGTGGGCGATACTAGCGCGCCTCCAATGTGAAAGTCCTTTGCTGGATTGCGGACCGGCTCACCTCGCTGGTCGATACCTTTTGCCCAGTTCGCGATGGGAGAAAACTTGCTGGTCAGCAGGTGCTCACCGGTGGTGCGATCAAGGACAAAGAAATAACCATTTCGAGTGGCCTGGATGACCAACTTCCTGGCCTTGCCGCCGAACTCGGCGTCGACGAGGACCGGCGTCTGCGTGGAATCCCAGTCGTGCGTGTCGTGCGGCGACGTCTGGAAGTGCCAGGCCATTTTCCCCGTCTCGACGTTGATCGCAACCAGAGAGCAAGTGTATAGATTGTCCCCCTCGCCGCGAGCGGCCGACGTGTATGCGGGCGTAGGATTCCCGGTCCCGATAATGTAGAGTCCTGTCTCCGGATCATAGGACCCGGGGATCCACATCTGTCCGCCTCCGTGGATCGCCGCGTCCAGACTGCTCCAGCTTTCGAGGCCAGCATCGCCTTTCTTCTGCGGCGTGGCGAACCATTTCCACTGGACGTCGCCCGTTTCCGGGTCGAACGATTGCAAGAAAGCCGGCGCGTCGAGATCGTTGCCCGTACCAACCAGAATGTGTCGACCGACGACGATAGGCGCTCCTGTCGAGAAGTACTGGGCGCTCAAACTCGCGATCGGTTTGTGCCAGCGTTCTTTGCCAGTCTTGGCGTCGAGCGACACCAGATAATTGTCAGGCGTTTCGAGGAA
>JBJMGJ010000070.1:0-9475 GCA_045807965.1 Bryobacteraceae bacterium
CGAAGCATGACAAAGATTTCAAAACCTGGGTAGAACAGAACACGTCGCCTTCGGGTTGGTGGGGCGAGTATCCGAAGTACGCGGTTTCTCTTTTAAAGGCCTGGTATGGTGACGCCGCCCGGCAGGAAAACGGGTGGTGTTTCGACTATCTGCCAGCTTTAACGGGCGACCACTCTCACATGAACACAGTAGTCGATCAGGTGGACGGCATCGTCAAAGGCTACTTCGTCATGGGCGAGAATCCGGTGGTCGGCTCGATGAACGGGCCTCTGCAGCGGAAGGGACTCCGGGCACTCGACTGGATGGTGGTCCGGGACTTTCAACTGACTGGAACCGCCGATTTCTGGCGCGAGGCTCCGGAGATTGCGCGGGGCGAGATCAAGCCGGAAGATATCGGGACGGAGGTGTTCTTCTTCCCTGCCGCAGCGCATACGGAAAAAGACGGATGCTTCACGAATACACAGCGATTGCTGCAGTGGCATCACAAAGCGGTTGAGCCGCAAGGTGATTCGCGAAGCGAGCTGGATTTCATTTTCCGGCTGGGACAAAGACTGAAGAAGCTGTACAGCGACGAATACCACAAGCCGCGCAACTGGCCCATTCGCGACCTGACGTGGAACTATCCGCTTCAGGGCCCGCTACAGGAGCCAAGCGCGGAAGCGGTGCTCAAAGAGATCAACGGCTTCACCGTTGCGACGCATGAGCCGGTTGAGGGCTTTACCTCCTTGAAAGATGACGGCTCGACGGCATGCGGATGTTGGATCTACTCCGGGGCTTATCGAGACGGTGTCAACATGACCGCGCGACGGAAGCCGTATTGGGAGCAGAACTATATCGCTCCCGAGTGGGCCTGGGCATGGCCGCATAATCGTCGCATCCTATATAATCGCGCCTCCGCAGATCTTGACGGCAAGCCGTGGTCTGAACGAAAGAAACTGGTTTGGTGGGACGAAGAGAAGCACGAGTGGGTAGGACTGGATACGCCGGATTTCATCGTCGACCGTCCGCCTTCGTATCGGCCTTCGGAAGACGCGCGCGGCAAGGACACGATCTCAGGCATTGATCCCTTCGTCATGCAGTCCGATGGCAAAGGCTGGCTCTACGTAGCGGCGGGCCTGGAAGACGGACCGTTGCCGACACACTATGAACCCGAAGAGTCAGTCGTTCAGAACCCGTTGTATGGTCAGCAATGTAATCCGGAGCGGATGGAATGGCGGCGTAAAGATAACCCTTATCACCGACCGTACGACGATCCGCGGTTCCCGTACGTCATCACAACATACCGGCTGACAGAGCATCACACGGCCGGTGGCATGAGCCGTTGGATCTCGTGGCTTTCGGAATTGCAGCCCGAGATGTTTTGCGAGGTTTCTCCGGAGTTAGCGGAGGAACGTAAGCTGACCAACGGGGGCTGGGCAACCATTCGAACTGCTCGCGGCGAGATTGAGGCCCGAGTACTCGTAACTCGACGTATGCAACCGCTGAAGATCAAGGGCCGGATCATTCACCAGATTGGACTCCCGTACCACTGGTCGAGCAAAGGTCTCGTTCGAGGCGATGCGGCCAACGACCTGATCGGATTCGTTGCCGACCCGAACGTTTCGATTCAGGAATCGAAGGCATTCACGGGGACCATCGAATCCGGACGCAAGAGCAAGGGCCGCAGACACATCACAAGCGGCTGGTTCGGATGGAGGAACGCACCCCAGATGAAGAAGCGCGACTTGCCGGGGGTCCGTCACAAGCCCGAGTCGAAGCACGGCTTCAAGGCTATGGAGAGCAAGGAAGGAAATTGAGCGTGGGCACGGGCAAGGGCTTTTTCACGGATACGACGCTCTGCATCGGCTGCAAGGCATGCGAAGTTGCCTGCAAGCAGTGGAATCAGTTGCCGGAAGACGGGTTTCTGTTCACTGGCATGTCGTACGACAACACCGTCCACCTGGGCGCCTCGACGTGGCGGCACGTTGCATTCGTCGAACGTCCGATGACGCTGCATCCCGATCAGGACGGCGCTTTTTCATGGTTATTCTCGTCGGATGTCTGCAAACACTGTGCGCGGGCCGGATGCCTGGAAAGCTGTCCAACCGGCGCGATTATTCGAACCGAATTTGAGACGGTGTACGTGCAACCGGACATCTGCAACGGCTGCGGTTATTGTGTTGTCAATTGTCCCTTCGGAGTTATCGACCGCCGCGAAGAGGACGGCAGAGCCTGGAAGTGCACGCTTTGCTATGACCGGCTCAAAGAGGATTTGATCCCCGCGTGCGCAAAGGCCTGCCCGACTGAATCGATCCACTTCGGTGATTTGGACCAACTCCGGGAGGACGCGGAGAAGCGTGTCGAGAAGTTACACGAGCAGGGACTCAAGGACGCTTATCTCTACGGCGCGAAAAAAGAGGACCAGCCCGGCACGGAAGGCTTAAACGCCTTCTTCCTTCTCGTCGACAAACCGGAAGTCTACAACCTGCCGTCTGATCCCGTGGTTCCAACGAAGAAGGTCAAAGATGCCTGGATCTCAATGGCGGCAACGGCGGCCGGCATGGCATTCGTGACGGTTGCCAGTGTTTTATTCAGTGGAAGAGCAAGCCGGCAGTGAGCAAGACAACCACGCGTTACCCGGATTCGGTTGAGCCCGTTCGCACAGACGGGCGCGACATAGATCCCGGCGTGGCAGAACTGACGGGGGAGGCCGGCTCTCAGGTTTCGAGTGGCTCGACGGACAAACACATCGGAAGTATCGCGAAGGCTTGGGAGTTACTGCCTGAACCACAAACAGACGATCCCACTTACTACGATGTGCCGATGCTTAAGGAGCCGGTTTGGGAATGGGCCGTTCCGCTCTACTATTACATCGGTGGGCTGACAGGCGCTTCCCTGGTGCTCGGCGCTGCCGCCCAATTGATCCGATGGGAACGCGCTACCGGACTCATCCGACGGTGTCAGTTGGTTGGCGTCGCCGGTTCTGTCGTAAGCGGCGGACTGCTTGTCTATGATCTCGGCAAGCCTTCGCGATTTCTTAATATGCTTCGGGTATTTCGGCCGACGTCGCCCATGAATGTCGGCGCCTGGATCCTATCGGGCACGGGAGCGACCGCGACCGGAGCGTTCTTGTTCACTGAACTGGGGGGCTGGTTCAGATTACCCGGCAAGATTCTCGGGTATGCGGCGGGCATTTTCGGGGCGGGATTGGCGACGTATACGGGCGTGCTCGTGGCAAATAGCGCCATCCCGATCTGGCAGGAGTCTCGCAAATTCCTTCCACTTGTTTTCGGGTCTTCCGCACTTGCCAGCCTTGGATGCACGTTTGACATGCTGACCGAGAGCGAAGAGGAGCGCAGCATCACGACTGTTTTGGGTAATATGGGCAGGGGAGCGGAACTCATTGCCGGCACGTTCATGGAACATCAAGCCTCAGCCGTAGCTAGAGTAGGCCGGCCTTTCAAACGCGGCTTGAGCGGTGTCATGTGGCGGACGGCTGAACTGTTGACCTTCGCCAGTCTCGTTGTGTCTTTGGCGCCGAAGCGAACGGATCGAACCCGGTTCGCAGCGGGACTGCTCGGAACCGCCGGCTCTTTATTGCTTCGTTATACCGTCGCACATCTCGGCACAGTTTCAGCTCGAGATGCGCGAGCCTCCTTTCATCAGCAACGGGCGGGACGGGGTGCGGCTGAAGTGTCGAAAGTTTCTCACACATAACGTGGTCACTCTCTGCGAGCGCGTTGTCGTGAATTTATGGGGCGTGAAATCGAAACGTTTCGAGTAGAAGGCGAGTCCCATCACCGCGCGTCCTCGCTATGTGTAGAGGTAACCGAAAAAGGTCATCTGGCGCTGTTCACTAATGGCTCAATACTTCTCGAGCAATGCGGACACGTTCTTCAGGATCGTCCTGTTCGGTGGAGCTGCGGCTTTGCTGACCGTTGCGGCAGGATCGTATCTCATCGTAAGATCTCACTACGAGACCGCGCAGAACGTACCCCGCGAACAGCCTGTTCCGTTCAGCCACAAACATCATGTCGGCGGACTCGGTCTCGATTGCCGCTACTGCCACACGACGGTCGAATATTCAGCATTCGCGAACATTCCTCCAACGAAGACCTGCATGAATTGCCACTCAGAGATGTGGGCTGCGAGTCCCACTCTCGAGCCGGTGCGCGAGAGCTACCGGAGCGGCAAGTCAATCGAATGGACTCGAGTAAACGACCTCCCGGACTACGTGTACTTCAACCACAGTATTCACGTGCACAAGGGTATCGGCTGCTCCGACTGTCACGGCAGAGTGGATCGAATGGCTCTCACCTGGCAGGCGGCGCCATTGACGATGGAATGGTGTTTGGATTGCCATCGCCACGTGGCTGACCACATCCGCCCTCGCGATCAAGTCTTCTCCATGCACTATAGCCACCCGCCCGACCAGGCAAAATTGGGAGTGCGCCTGGTCAAAGAATACGGCGTCAGGAGTTCAGGCGAACTCACGAGTTGTGAGATCTGTCATCGATGAAAGCAAACTCCAAACCCGGATTCGTTCCGCTCGAAGCAGTACAGAGCGCGCGGGCAACGCAAGTCGGTGAATCGGGCCCGGAGAGCGAACAGTTTGACGAAACGGGCGTTCCCCTCTCCGAGAGCAGCCGGCGTCGCTTCCTCTCGTTAATGGCTGGATCGATGGCTCTCGCCGGACTCACCGGCTGCACACGTCAACCGGTAGAGCCCATCATGCCGTACGTGAAGCAGCCTGAAAACGTGGTACCCGGTACGCCCAAATACTACGCCACTGCCGTTCCTGTTAACGGAATCGCGGAGGGCGTCATTGTCGAAAGCCATATGGGGCGTCCCACCAAGGTGGAGGGCAATCCCGATCATCCCGCGAGCCTCGGTGCCACTTCGGTGCTCTCCCAGGCTTGCCTCATGGATCTTTACGATGCCGACCGGGTAAAGGAGATCACATCCCTAGGGATTCCTCGCGAGTGGGAAGCATTCGAGAAGGAATGGACGAGCGCGATTGCAGCGCTTGCGCCAGGCGAGGGCACTGGATTTCGAATACTGAGCGAAACAGTGACGTCCCCCAGTCTGGGTGCACAGATCCAAGCCGTACTCCAAAAGTTCCCAGGGGCAAAGTGGCATCAGTACGATCCGGCTGGGCCCCATTCGGCTCGCGAAGCGGCGCAAATTGCGTTCGGTCGCCCGGTTAATACCTATTACAATTTCGCGGATGCCGATGTCGTGCTTGCACTCGACTCCGATTTCCTGGCCTTCGGCAGCGGTTCTACTCGATACGCACGCGATTTCTCGACGCGTCGCCGGCGTGGCAATCGCCTGGACATGAACCGTCTCTACGCCGTCGAGAGCACGATGACCGCGACGGGCGGAAAGGCGGATCACAGGCTTGCCGTTCGCTACACGGACGTGCGGCACTCGGCGGAGCAAATCGCAGCACAATTGGGCGTTGCCGGTTTCGAAGCAACCGCGGACGCCGCAAACCGCGATTGGTTGGCAGCCGTCGCGCAGGATCTCGCGCAGCATAAAGGCGCATGCGTGGTTATACCGGGCGAGCACCAATCGCCGGCAGTTCACGTTCTGGCTCATGCGATGAACGCCGCGCTGGGAAATACCGGCAAGACCGTCTTCCACACAGAACCGCTAGAGGCGGAACCGACCAACCAGGTCGGATCACTTCGTGAGCTGGTCGGTGCGATGAATGACGGAAGGGTTCAGGTGCTTCTGATCCTCGGCGGAAACCCTGTTTACAATGTACCCGCGGATTTCCAGTTCACTACTGCATTACAACGTTTGAAGACTTCTGTCCACGTTGCGCTGCACTTCAACGAGACTTCGCTCAAAACGACGTGGCACATTCCCGAGCCTCACTTCCTCGAAGACTGGGGAGACACGCGGGCTTACGATGGCACCGTCAGCATCATTCAACCACTCATTGCGCCGCTATATGATTCGCACTCGCAATTACAGGTGCTCGATGCCATTCTGCAGTGGCCCGGAAGATCGTCGTACGAGATTGTTCGAAGTTACTGGGCGGGTAAGCGGGGCTCGAACGACTTTGAGCAATGGTGGCGCAAGTCTATCCATGACGGATTGGTGCAGAACTCAGCACTCCCGACTGTATCGCCCGCCTTGAGGCAGTTCGCTTCGGATAGGATCACACCGGGCGGCAATGCTCTGGAAGTGGTATTTCGTCCTGACGATAACCTCTACGACGGGCGGTATGCAAACAATGTCTGGCTCCAGGAATTGCCGCGCCCGATGACAAAGCTGACGTGGGACAACGCAGTGTTTGTCAGTGTCAATACGGCAAGGCGGCTGGGACTCGAGAACCAGACCGCCGTGGAACTCCGGCGGGGCGGTAAAGCCGTTGAAGGATCGGTTTGGATCCTGCCAGGTCATCCGGATGAGTCGTTGACGGTGGATCTCGGGTGGGGCAGAACGCAAGCAGGGCGAGCTGGCAACGGAGCAGGTTTTAACGCATACCTGCTTCGAACGTCGGATGCGATGTGGCACGGCCGGGAAGTCGAGGTACGGAAGCTCAATAAGACTTATCCGCTCGCAACAACCCAGATGCACCAGGCGATGGAACACCGGGATATCGTCATTCATAGCACGCTTGACGAATACAAAAGGCATCCCGATTTCGCCGAACGGAAAGAACACGAGCCGCCGGAGAATCTCACGTTGTACCCGCATTGGCAGTATCGGGGGTATGCATGGGCCATGTCCATCGATACGACGGCGTGCGTGAACTGCCAAGCCTGTGTGATCGCATGCCAGGCGGAAAACAATATTCCGGTTGTCGGCAAAGATCAGGTGCTCGCGCGGCGAGCTATGCACTGGTTGCGAGTAGACGTTTACTACGAAGCGGGTTACCGGGCGCCTGCGACCCACTACGCGCCGGTGCCGTGTATGCATTGCGAAGACGCCCCCTGCGAACTTGTCTGCCCCACCGCGGCCACAAACCACAGCAGCGAGGGACTGAACAACATGGTCTACAACCGCTGTGTGGGCACGCGCTACTGCTCCAACAACTGCCCTTACAAAGTTCGCCGGTTCAACTTTCTGCTGTATCAGGACTGGAAAGATGAACTCTGGCAAATGCAGCGGAATCCGGACGTGACGGTGCGCAGCCGGGGCGTCATGGAGAAGTGCACTTACTGTGTGCAACGCATTCGCGAAGCGGAAATCAAAGCCGAAAAGGAAGACCGCCCCGTACGCGACGGAGAGATCAAAACCGCCTGCCAACAGGTATGCCCTACCGAAGCCATCATTTTCGGCGACAAGAATAATCCGCAGAACCGCGTTGCTCAACGGCGAGCGGAAAAGCTGAACTACTCCATGCTGTCGGACCTTAATACAAGGCCCCGGACAACTTACCTGGCAGAGCTTCGAAATCCGAATCCAGCGCTCAAAGAAGGTACGTCCGCATGACGGTTGACGAACGTCAGCGGCATACCGGGAGAGAACTGGATCCCGATAACCCGCTGCCTGTCATTACGCCCGGCAATACGTTCGAGACGGTTTCCGAACAAATTAGCTCCATCGTACTCACTCGCAAGACGCCGGTCTTCTGGTGGTGCACGTTCGCGTTTGGAGTGACCCTGTTACTCGTCTTCGGTGTTGCGGTGACCTACTTGGTCGAGAAGGGTGTGGGCATCTGGGGCGTTAATATCCCGGTCGCCTGGGGATTTGCCATCACTAACTTTGTGTGGTGGATTGGAATCGGGCACGCCGGGACTCTGATCTCAGCCATTCTGCTTCTTCTGAACCAGCCCTGGCGTAATTCGATCAACCGCTTTGCCGAAGCGATGACCTTATTTGCCGTGGCGTGCGCCGGACTGTTTCCGTTGCTTCACCTGGGTCGACCCTGGTTGTTCTATTGGCTCTTGCCTTACCCCAACACCATGACGGTGCAACCTCAGTTTCGAAGCCCTCTGGTGTGGGACGTTTTCGCCGTCTCGACTTATGCTCTGGTCTCGCTCATGTTCTGGTACTTGGGGATGATTCCAGATCTTGCCACCTTCCGGGATCGATCAACGGGATTCAAGCGCGGCTTTTACGGTGTTCTCTCGCTCGGTTGGCGCGGATCGTCCAGGCATTGGAAGTGGCAGCAAACGGCTTCCCTTCTCCTTGCCGGTCTTGCCACTCCGCTCGTGCTCTCCGTCCATACGGTCGTGAGTTTTGACTTCACTATCGCCATTGTTCCCGGTTGGCACTCGACGATTTTCCCTCCCTATTTCGTTGCGGGCGCCATCTACTCTGGCTTTGCGATGGTTCTGGTGTTGTGCATCCCCTTGCGCGCGGTTTACGGGTTAAAGAATGTAATCACCGAACGCCATCTGAATAATTGCGCCAAGTTGATGCTGACGACAGGGCTGATCCTTGCTTACACATACTGTATTGAGCCCATGAATGCCTGGTACAGCGGCAACGAATACGAAATGGCGCTGGTCCGCAATCGCGCCTTCGGGCCACAATCCTGGAGTTTCTGGGTGGTCATTCTCTGCAACGTCATCATCCCGCAAGCTCTCTGGTTCTACAGAGTCCGAATCAATCCCAAGGCGCTCTTCGCGGTTGCAGGCGTCATCCTGTACGGGATGTGGCTCGAACGCTACATGATCATCGTCACCAGCCTCGATCGCGATTACGTTCCCTCATCGTGGGCAAACTTCGTGGCCACGTTCTGGGATAACGCAACGCTGTACGGTTCGATCGGACTGTTTATCACATTGTTCATGCTTTTCGTGCGCTTCTTACCCATGATCTCGATGGCGGAGGTGCGTGAACTGCTCCCCCACTCCAAACCGGGCGGAGGGACGGAGAAGTGAAGCGTTCAGTGAACTTCTATGGAACCGTGGCGCAGTTTGACGACCCAACCGCTTTCGTCGAGGCTGCCAAGAAGGTAAGACAGCAGGGTTATCGGATGTTCGACGCATACAGTCCATACCCGATCAAAGATCTGTTCTCCATCGTGCCGGGGCGCAATCCGGTTGCGCCGATTGTGTTTCTAGGGGGAGCCGTGGGCGCCGCAACGGCCTGGACGATGCAATACTATATCGCGGCGATCGACTATCCGATTAACGTCGGCGGACGGCCCCTCTACAGTTGGCCCGCGTTCGTTCCCATCCTTTTCGAATTGACCGTGCTTTTTGCCGCGGCAGCCGCCTTCTTTGGAACTCTGGCGCTCTGCGGGTTTCCCCGGCTTCACTTTCCGCTGTTCGAGATTCCTGAGTTCGCCCAGGCCAGCAGCGATCGGTTCTTCCTCTGGATAGAAAGCCGCGATCCTATCTACGATAAAGAGATCACGCCTGGTTTTCTACGCGAACTGGAACCGCTAGGAGTTTGGCAGATTGACGCGCCGTAACTCACTTCTAATACTGAGCGTGGCTTTGCTCGTCGCGACTGGCTGTCGTAGAGATATGCAGGATCAGCCGAAATACAAGCCGCTACGGATTAGCCGGTTCTTTGCCGATGGAAG
>JBJMGJ010000071.1:0-5942 GCA_045807965.1 Bryobacteraceae bacterium
ATGGGACGGGGCCCAATTACGATTCCGGCTTGGCCGCTTCGAGAAAGAGGTTACGTTGCAACGTGAGGAAGATTCGAGGAGGGTGGCTGCAAGGATCGAAATACCCCGCCGGAAGCGCGCGAGAAAGATGACTGATATCTCCCTTGAGGTCGTCGGCATCTCCGGCGCAACCCGCAAGATTTTGTGATCAGTCCTGACTCCATTCACCACTGTCCGGCTAATCCTCAGTGCAAAGGCTTCTGGCATGGTCAACCAGAAGCCGGTGCATCTGGAAGCGGCCACGGCCGACTGGCTCCAGCAACCCGTGGCCGACGAGTTGGCGCACTGTAGGTTTTGGGTCATCAACCTGCCAGACCGCTTGCAAGGCGGAGAGGTCAAAAGTCGCGGGCTTTGGCGCGAAGGCCCCCAGACAGATGAAGCTCTCGCGGGTCTGTTCGTCCAGCACGTCGGTGCTCCGCTGCAATAGCACCCTGACGGAGGGGATGTTGCCGTCCTTCTCAATTCTGTCTTTGGGCGCCTGTCTGTTGATTAGCTCTGTTCCTTCTCGAAGCCTCTCGATCAGACCGGTTACACCCCAACCCAGCTTGACTTCGCTTCTCAGCAATCCCGCAGCGACGTGCAAGGCCAGTGGCAAGCACTCCAAGTCCCACACGAGCGTGCGGCATTCGGTCTCGTTTTGTGAGACCACCTCAGGGACGAGAACTCGGAGCACCATTAAGGCGAACTCCTCAGTCAAAACCGGTAGCTTGTATGTGTGGTTTTGATCGGTCGTCAGGGCTTCGGCTATCTTCGGCAAGCGCGTAGTGATCATCACCGAGCATTCTTCGCCGGCGGCGTCGGAAAAAGCCGCCGCATGACCCGTCTCCCAAACGTCGTCTACTATCAACAGCATATTGCGTTTTCTCAGCAATGTGGTCAGTTGTGCTGTTGCGTCCTTGACCGTTGGCGCCTTAAGTATATTTTCAGAGCCCAGCGCCCGCCCCCATCTGTCCATCGCGGTAATAATATTCGGCTGTTGTTCAAGCGAAATCCACAGGACGCCATCTTTGAAAGTCCTTGCTATTTCAGTGTCGTGGCCGATGGCGCTGACCAGGCTTGTTTTGCCGACTCCCGGCCAGCCGTGTATGACAGTAACGTTCTCCCCGTTCCGGCTTCGCTGGTCGACCGTGAGCAACCGTTTTACGTGTTGGAGCGAATCTTCTCTGCCGATAAAGACACGGGGAGGGGGCGGAGGTGCGATTCCGGGGGCTGGAAGGTTTAGGGCTGCTCTTACCTTTCTATAGGTGTCGCGGCTGAGGCCTGCCTGAAGTATCCCTAAATCTTCGGTGAAGCCGATGGCCAAGTCTGCCTGCTGATTATCCGCACCTTCAGTTTCACGCTGGCTGAGCACGAGCACACCATCATCAATCGCTTTGCGCAGATTCGACCGATCCATTTCGCTTCCCGTGCCGAGAACGGCTCGTTGCAAAATCGACTTCAGCTCGACGTCGCGCGCATTTAATTTTGCCAGCGACTTCGTAGCGTCAGCGCCGTCACGCACGTGCAGCGTTATCGCGCGCGCGCGATGAAGTCTTTTCAGACTCAGGATACTCTTTCCGTATTCAACGGCCTCCTGAATAGAATGGCCCGACGCTAAGGCTGCGTAGAATGCCGGGGTAAAGGCCAAGGAAGATTTCACCGAGATTTCGTCCTCGATTCCCAGCACGAAATCAATTCGCGCCGAGGTTTCCTTAGCGCAGTCAGCAGAATGACAAAAACCAAAAAAGACCAGTTGCAGGTTCTTGCCCGCGCTAAGCAAAACGGCCTTGAGTTGGTCGCACTGTACCTTTGCTATGCGTCTAAGGTCGTTCTCCAGAACTAGTCCTTCAGTTTCCCTGCTGTGACCGCTGATGTGCAGGATGGTGGGATTGTGCTTGAGCAACGAAGGGCCGATGTCCGAGACCCGGAGGGCTACCTCTTTTCGTATTTCGAACTTGTTGCGGAGCGGCGCCCCTTGAATCGCTCGGTCTATCGCTTGAATCTCATCGGAGGCCCGCGGATCAATGGTGTCCACCGAGTTCGCGGCTAGTAATAGCAGCTTGAGCTTGTCTGACATCCTGCCTCCCTCGACCCATCTGGTTTGCAAAGATGGTCTACGGTCGTTGCCCTGCACGCGCCAAAAAGAAAGAACGAGTTGTGAAAAGCCTGCGCGATTCCATGTA
The DNA here is from genome assembly GCA_045807965.1 of Bryobacteraceae bacterium. Lineage (GTDB taxonomy): Bacteria > Acidobacteriota > Terriglobia > Bryobacterales > Bryobacteraceae > Bog-105. The sequence goes on from JBJMGJ010000071.1 coordinate 2,202, forward strand.
GCAAGTGGGGATGAATACGCTACGCTGAGATCCGAGTTAATTTTGGCTGGCGAGTGACTTTGGTGCGAGACGTGCTCGCTCCTTACCCCTCGAATGCTTTGGCGACCTCTTCGGAGTGTGAAAATGCTCGTTCGAGATCGCCCAGACACATAAACGTCAAGAAGAGCCCAAAATGGCAGTTACCTACAGACTGAGAGTCGCCGACCTCCGACGCGGTCGCAAGGCTCTTCTGGTAAAACTCAACCGCACGAGTGTACTCGCCGGCATTATAGTATGTAGTCGCCAGGTTGCCGAGAACTCCGGCTTCTCCAGAACGGTCGCCGATGCGCCGCACTATTTGTAAATCCTGCTCGTGACACTCGAACGCCCGCTCATAATCACCGAGGCACAGATAGTTTCTCCCGAGGTTGCCGAGCGCCTGGGCCTGGCTGCGTTGGTCGCCTAGTTCTACAGCGAGAACCACCTGTTCGTTATGAAGGATAATGGCCTGATCGTATTCGCCGAGCGCCGAGTGGGCAAGACCCATGTTTCCAAGTGCGGCCGCTTCACTTTTCCGATCGCCGATCTCTCTCGCCAGCTCGTGGTTTTGCCTGTAAAGCTCCAGCGCACGTCGCGGCTCATTCAAAGTAAGAAACACGTTGCCCAAATTTCCCGTGGCCTGTGCTTCGAAATTCCGGTTCCCTATCTTTCGAGCGCCGGCCAAAAACTCGGTTAACGACTCGGTCGCGAGTTGATATTTCCCTAACGCAAAATGCACCGTCCCGATGTTGCCTAACGCCGCGCATTCCGCCGCAACATCTGCGAGCTCTCGGGCGATGGTCAGCGCTTCGTTGCAAAGCTCAAGCGAGGGCCCATACTCGCCGACCTGTTGGTAACCCGTACCCAAGTTGCATAACGCCTTGCCCGTTTCCGACCGGTCGCCTGTTTCTCTGGTGATCTCGAGATGCTTTTCATAGAAGCTGATGGCCTTCCCGTACTCTCCCAGAAAATCGTAGGCGACTCCAAGGTTGGCGAGGGCCGCGCCTTCTATTCTTCGGTCGCCGATCTCCCTCGCGACCGCCAAGTTGAGATTGTGGTATTCAATCGCGCGGTGAGAATCTCCCAGAAGATAATGTGCGATTCCGATGTTCCCCAGATGAACCGCCTCTGTTACCCGGTCGTTGAGGGCACGGGCAGCCTTGAGAGCGCTCTCCAACCAACGAATCTGATCTGAAGGGTGTTGACGGACATGGAGGATTGAGGCTCCGTAACCTGCGTATCGGTTGCAACACCATGCCGCTTCCTTATCATCGTCCGCGTACTTGGCGGCCACTTCCTGCCCGTGGCATATGTTTGACCATTCCTCGTCGAATAGATAGAGTCCCCGCGCCAACGCCTCTCCGCCTTCGCAATAGAGGATGTCGGCTTGATTCAGGAGCCGAAGATAAAAACGAAAATGGCGTCTCTGAATTTCGAGTGAGGTCATTTCTAAGCGTCTAAATCCTGACGGTGGCTTTTGCCCGGCGGCCTCCGGTTGCGATGCTGCTTAACACTTCAGTTTCGCCCTGCGGATCGTTTAGCTGCCGGAACAGAACCAACGCCACGGTGTAGAGCTCCTCCGCCTCTTTCAGTTGACCGAGGGCCATCCGTGCGTCTCCCAGACCGCATAGCGCGATGGCTTCGCCTCTATAGTTGTCAATCCTGCGATAAATCGCGAGCGACTTTTCATAGGATTCTACCGCCTGTGGGGCGAGGCCGAGACCCAGATGCGCCGCCCCCAAACCATTCAGCGCATCAGCCTCTCCATCGACAAGCTCGATTTCCCGAAAGATGCTCAAGGAGCGTTCAAGGCAATCGGTCGCGGCGGCGTAGGCGTACAAATGCGTCCGGGCTTTTCCCTGACTGCTCAGGGCCATCGCTTCGCCCGCTTTATCGCCCGCCTCGCGACAGATTTCCTCGCTTCGCAAATAGCAAGTCAGCGCCTGCTCAACTTGACCGCTCAAGGCATGAGCCGCGCCCAACTCCCGCAGCAATCGCCCCCAGCTCTTTGCGTCGCCCCGTTGCTCGGCGCAAGCCACCGAACTTTCCACTCTGCTCACGAGTTGAGCGGGCTCCAGTTGAAGGCTAAGCAGCTCGGTACGATCGCGTGCAAACGAAACGCACAGCTCGGCGGCGTCTGTGTGTCGGTCGGAATTCTTGATGGCCCATGACCACGCCTTTAGAATATTCTCGCTGTGCAGTTCAAATAGCCCGGTGCCGATTATGCCGCTGAGCTTGTACATCTCGAAAACAGCTCCGAGCATCGTTTCGTAATAAACGGCATGGCGCCGATCTATTTCGGTGGCGGTCGGCATGGTTCGCTCGGTCTCACCGGCAAAGTCTAAGCGCCAAACTGCGGCTCAGACCCTATGTTTTGCGTAACAGATTAGCCTTTCAACGTCGGGTACGGGTAGACAATATGCTGCGAACGGCGCCGGAGAGATTTCTATCTGCCAACAGTGTTGCAATTTCCCTCGGCCCCCAGTCAGGAATCTTCACAGCCGCGCTAAAAAAGTCCCGCAAGGACTGTTCGCTCTTAATATTCTTATAAACAGACATAACCATTTCAATCACCCGTGCGCTGCCAATCTTCTGCCCCAACCGCGGTAATATACGAATTAAAGCATTCCCAATTCGCACTTGATTATAGACGGAGACTGTTGCCACCGCCTGCAAAAGGCGGCCGAGCAGTTCCGGATCGTCAGTGTGTTCAGAGACGTTATCGTAAAGCGCTGCTAGTCCGCCGGCTATCCCCTTGTCAACTATCGGTATTCGTTGTGACACTCGAAACGATAAATCCGGATCGGCTTCGGCGGTGATTTTCAACAGTGCCAGGAGTTCACCTAATATCTTCGCGTCCTGTCGCCGCGTGATAGCGTCGGTAAACCACGAGTTAAGATGTGACAAGAGTAGGAGTGAATGCTGGCGCGGGGCGGATTTAAGCTTAACGAGATAATTGTCGAGCAGGCCTGGGATGTGCTGCTGTAACGAGACTTCGATAATCCGCGGGCCGAACTGTAGGGCAAAATCAGGAGCGGACGGCAGCGAATACACGAGCGAATTAGTCACAATTATCTGACAAGCTTTACCCTCCTCGAATAGTCGGGTGAACATTGTCTGAGCCAGGTTACGGTCGACTGTGGCAATCGCGCCGACCGCCCCCGCAATCACTTCCATGCCACCTTGCAGTGCGAACGACGCTTCATACACTTCATGAAGTTCGGCTGAATCAAATATGTCGGGCTTCTCCTGAATCAACAACGTTAGGGCGCGAATGATTTTGGCGTTGTGCGCTTCGGGTTGTTTGAGCTTCTTTAGAAGCCAGTTCTTTGTGGCCTCCGGATCCGTCGCCGCCAACCGCTTGACGATTGGAGCCAACGCGGTGCCAATCCCGCTCTTTGGCCACGTCCAGCGCGAGAGGAACCTTAGCATCTCATTTGCGTTAATATCGGAGAGACCACTGACCACGGTGAAGAGCGCCCGAATAGCGGCCACTCCCGAAAACATTTTTTGATCAATCTTCAGGATTAGTCCCATGATGTGTTGGGATAGTTCGGGCGGGGCGTTCGCGAGCAATTGTGTATTAAACATTCTGGCGAAATGATCATTGGACCGTAATTCATCTATCGCCCGCTCCACCGTGGGCACGTCTGCCGTTATTTGACCCACAATCCTACCTACATACAAAGCCGTGCCAATGTCGCGCCGCCAAATCTTGCTTTC
>JBJMGJ010000072.1:0-2943 GCA_045807965.1 Bryobacteraceae bacterium
ATATGTTCGTAGCGATTTCTTCCGCTTCGACCCGAGACAGGTCGAGCGCCCGCTGGATAACGTCGATGGCTGAACCTAAATCACCTCGAACAAGAGCTTCGAAAACTTTCAGTTTCGCGGGTTCGGTCGCAGATTGGAGAGGGTGCTATGCCGATCCCTGGAAAGCGCTTTCTGTAATTTTCCGGTTGACATTCTGTAAGCGGCTGTCAAACCGCTCTTTCGTTTGAGGCGGAGAAGGCCTGATAGTTGAGAGGTGTCGGAAACGAGACGAACGTATTGGAGCAAGCTGATAAGCGAGCAGGAGGCGAGTGGGCAAGCAGTCCGTGCGTTCTGCCAAGAGCACGGAATCGGAGAGCATTGTTTTTATTACTGGCGGAAACGGCTGCGAAAGAACGAGACAGTGGGATTCGCGCTATTAGAAACGAAGACGCAAATCGAAGATGTAGCGCCGGCGCTCGAGTTAGTGCTCAGCACAGGCGAGCGGTTGCGCATCGGCAACGGCGTGAACGCGGCAGCGCTGCGCGTGGTGCTGGAGGTCGTGCGTGGATGATTCACCTGCCGGCCAGCGTACGCGTGTATCTATGTTTGAGTCCGTGTGACATGCGTCGGAGCTTCGACGGGTTGCACGCTCTGGTGAGTGATCATTTGCAATTGGATGCCTTCGCCGGGCATCTTTACCTGTTCGCCAACAGAAGAAAAGACCGCCTGAAAATCTTGTACTGGGACAACAGCGGATTCGCAATTTGGGCAAAGCGTTTAGAGGCGGGGACCTTCGCGATTCCTTCCGGAGAGCCCGGTTCGAGGCGATTTGAGATCACGGTTGAAGAGTTGGGAGCGCTGCTCAGTGGCATCGATCTCGATCAGGCAAACCGGCGCCAGCGGTATCGGCGCAAGATGACAGCATAGAGCATTTCTACACCGTTTGTTTTGTTTGGATCATGGGCTTTTTGCAGCTATGCTGAAAGCGGACGTGCCTCCGATCGATCCCAACACGCTGCCGAAAGACATTGATGTGTTGCATAAGATCGTGGTCGACCTCTGCGAGCAGCTTAGGCACGAGAGTTCGGAAAAAGACAAATACCGGAGCCTGCTGCGCGAACTGCTCGAGGCGCAGCGCAACCGCAAAAGTGAACAGCTCTCGAAAGAGCAGTTGGCTTTATTCGAAGCATTCTGGAAGGCCAGCGATGGGGAAGCGGAGGAAGACTCCGAGTCGAGCATAGAACCAGAGCAGGATGAGCCCGAGGAACCGCAAGCGGACAAGCGTAGCCGACGGCAGCGACTGCCGAAAGACCTGATCCGGGAACGGATTGTGCATGATCTGCCCGAAGGTGAGAAGCATTGCCGTTGCTGCGGCAAAGATCTACGGTTGATCGCCGAAGAGAGCAGTGAACGCTACGAGTACATTCCAGCGTCAATCAAGGTCATCGAGGACGTGCGCAGGAAGTACGCTTGCGATTGCACGGTGAAGACGGCGGACAAGCCCGCACAACCCATTGAGAAGAGTACCGCTGCAGCGAGCATGCTGGCGCATGTGATCGTCAGCAAGTACGCCGACCATCAACCGTTGCACCGGCAGGAAAAGATATTGGAGCGTCAGGGTGTGCGGATCTCGCGTAAGACGATGGGCGGTTGGTTACCGCCGGTCGTCGGACTGCTCACACCCCTGCATCAACTAGCCAAGAAGGTCCTGTTTCAGTCCAAAGTGATCGGAACCGACGACACTGGGGTGAAAGTGCTCGATCGGAAGCTGCCGTTTGCGCGCACCGGCCGGATCTGGCCGTATGTGGGCGATGCCCAGCATCCGGTGATTGTGCATGATTACACGCCGACGCGGGGACGTGATGGCCCGGCGAAGTTCTTGGACGGATATAAAGGATATCTGCAGGCCGACGCCTACTGCGTCTACGATGCATTTTTCAAACCCGCTCGCGGGCTGACCGAGGTGGGCTGCATGATGCACATGCGTCGGTACTTCTTCAAAGCTCTAGACTCGGACCAGGAGCGCATGGGGAAGGTGCTGCATTTAATCGCGCGTCTGTATTCGGTTGAGGATCGCGCCAAAGGGCTCGCGGGCGAGGAGAGGCTCGCGTTGCGCAAGCGGCTGTCGGTTCCGCTGATGGCCAAACTGCACGCCTACCTGTTGGCGATCCGCGATGAGGTTTTACCGAAGAGCCCGGCGGCGCGGGCCGTGCGCTATGCCCTGAATCAGTGGGACGCGCTAATGCGCTTTCTTACAGACGGTGATCTGGAGATCGACAACGGAGCGACCGAGCGGGCTAACCGCGACATCGCCCTCGGGCGCGCCAATTGGACATTTTTCGGCAGCGATAATGGCGGTAAGATCGGCGCCGTGCTGCTGAGCTTCATTGCCATGTGCAAACGCAACTCGGTCGAGCCATTCGCCTGGTTCCGCGATGTGCTCTCACGCATTGCGACGCATCCTGTGAATGCGCTTGCAGAATTGCTACCGCATAACTGGAAACCACTCGACGCTGCACTTTAACGCCTAATACTTCAATATTGGCGATTCTGGGGCACCAGGCCATTCACCAGCCGCTTACATTTATAGAGAATTCTTATCCCAAAGACGGCGCCTGGGGCTCGGCAGCGGAAAAGTGTCGGGCGCGAGGGAGCGTGGTCTCATCAGCGGCATGTTTGGTAACGATCTTCGCAGATCTCCCAGAAGTCACGTTTTTTCGGACTCTTTTGACGGCGTCATGGTTCAGTCATTTTTTTTACAAAATGCCGATCTTCACGGACTGAGCGGAGAAGAGCGGAGCGGCGAGACTCGGCATCACGGAAAGCGCTGCGCCATAGACGCCCAACACAGTGACTGTGCTCGGTGACATCAATCGCTTATTCACCTCAGGAAACATTGTCTAAGCCGTATTCAGGCAGAGCCATAAGAACGAGCCCACGTAGTACAGCTGAATTGGCATGCAT
>JBJMGJ010000073.1:0-8120 GCA_045807965.1 Bryobacteraceae bacterium
AGAACAACCTTTCGGAAACAGCATTCTTCGTGCCCGAGAACGGGTCTCGCCGTCTCCGTTGGTTTACTCCGGGTTGCCGGCGAGCTCTTCTGCAGGCTCACGGAAAACAATCGGGTTGAAATCGGCGGATACGCGACCCTGTTCCTGAAGGGGACGATAAGGTTGTAGGTCGCGGCTTTTGGGCCGGCCAAATTCTTTCTTTCGAGATGTCAGAAATGCGCAGTTCGGTTTGTGCTCTCGACTGCCCCGACACGTGCTCGTTGCTGGTGCAGGTTGATGAGGGTGGGCACGCTCGCAAATTGCGCGGCGACCCTGCCCACCCGATCACGAAGGGCTTCCTTTGCGCAAAAGTCAGCAGGTATCTGGAACGCGAGTATCACCCGGAGCGAATCCTCCATCCGCGGAAACGGATCGGCGCCAAAGGCGAAGGGAAGTTCCGGCAGATCTCATGGGACGAAGCGCTCGACGAGATAGCCGGCAAGTTGTCGGCGATCTCACGAAACGACGGCCCGGACGCGATTCTCCCCTACAGTTATGCCGGGACCATGGGCCTGTTGAATGGATCCGGCATGGACCGACGATTCTTTCATCGGTTAGGGGCATCCCGGCTGGACCGCACAATTTGCGCATCGGCCGGCGGAACGGCTCTTAAGTTGTCGCAGGGGATCCGGCTAGGTACCGAACCCGAGCAATTCGCTGACGCACGATTGATCCTTGCCTGGGGCGCGAACATCCTCGATACCAATGTTCACCTCTGGCCGTTCATCGTGGAAGCGCGCCGCAAAGGCGCGAAGCTATTTGTCATCGATCCAATCAGGACCCGAACTGCGAAACTGGCCGATCGGCACTTCGCGATCAATCCCGGCACTGATTTGGCTCTCGCCCTCGGCATGATTCACATCATTCTGCGGGAAGGATGGCACGATTCCGAATACATTGCCCGATACAGCGAAGGCATCGACGAGCTGCGGAACCTGGCTGGTGAATTCGATCCCGCGCGCGTCGAAAACATAACTGGAATTGGCCGAGATGAAATAGAGTTCCTGGCACGCGAATACGGGACAGCTAAGCCAGTCGTCATACGGGTGAACTACGGTGTGCAGCGTTGTGATCGGGGCGGAAGCGCAGTACGCGCCATCGCGGCGCTTCCTGTGATTACCGGCTCATGGCGTTCGCCGGGGGGCGGACTCCAGCTCACGACCTCGGGAGCATTTGAGCTCAACACCCACGCTCTTGAACGTCCTGATCTCCAATTCGAATCGCCCTTGGGACGGATGTCGCGGGTGGTCAACATGTCGGAACTCGGCAGTGCGCTCACGACTCTGGATGGCCCGAGGGTAAAAGCCCTGTTTGTCTATAATTCAAATCCCGCGACCGTCGCGCCTGACCAGCAGCAGGTCCTGACCGGGTTGACGCGCGCCGACCTGTTCACTGTCGTGCTCGAGCACTTCCAGACCGATACCGCCGATTTCGCGGATCTGATCCTGCCCGCGACAACCTTTCTCGAGCACGACGATCTCTACCTGGCTTATGGGCACTACTATTTGCAGTTGGCTCGCGCTGCAGTGGCGGCGCCGGGAGAGGCGCGGTCAAACGTTGAAATATTCCGCTGTCTTGCCCGCGCGATGGGGTTTGAGGAGCACTGCTTCGAAGAGTCGTCCGACGATATGATCCGAGGGCTTCTCGATAGCGGCTCTCCGTATCTCGAGAACATCACACTCGAGCGTCTCGAACGGGAGAAGTGGGTCCGCTTGAACGTTTCTCCTTCCGATCAGCCGTTCCTGCCATTCGCAGAAGGAAACTTCAGAACCGCTGGAGGTAAATTCCAGTTCGGAGCGGAAACTCTGGACTACACACCGCCTGTTGAATCGCGAGGCGGCGACCCGCGGCTCAAGACGCGATTTCCGTTCGAGTTGATCACGAGCAAGAACGCGAATAGTCTGAACTCCACGTTTGGGCATCGTGATGACGTAACCGAGCAGACATCGGAATTACTGATACATCCGTCCGACGCTGCGGCATTGGGCCTTGCCGAGTCCGATCCAGTGCGCGTCGAGAATGACCGTGGGTTTTGCCGCTTTGTGGCGAGGTTTTCAAACGATGTTGCGCCCGGCGTCGTTGCTGCGAAAACAATGCGCTGGAATAAACGCTCCCGGAGCGCTCGTGGGGTGAATCAGCTTACCTCCCCACGCTTGACCGATATCGGAGGCGGGCCAACCTTTTATAGCTGCCTCGTCCGTGTATGCGCTGACATTCCTGCCGATTAAAGCTGACGATTCCCTCGTACTGTCCCGAGAGGCGAGTCTTTACACGGAGTGCGACATTCTTTCCACCGGTGTTGAGAGAAAGTTCCCGGGGCGCACACCTAGACTCCACGTAGCACTGTTCGAATGCTCGAAAGCTCTGTCCGTAGAACTCCGGGGAAAGGCGCTGGACTCCCTCTTCAGCCCGGTCTGCGGCGGTCCCGAGCCGCGGTCTGGCAACGCGTGTATCACCTCGTAGACGGGCTCTATGTCTTTAATGGGCAGTCACTTACGTTGTGTGATGATTCAGGCTGATGGTTCCGGAACCTCGGACAACTTTCAATTGCGCGATTGCTTCCTAAAGAAAGCGGAACTTCATGCGCTACCCACGCTGAGAATGGTTGTTCAGTTGCTAAGGAGTTGTGTTATGATTCTGAGATCTGAAACGGGCCGACTGGTCGGGGCGGCAGCACCAGAACTCAATCTGGCAGCTTCCGCTTACGGGATGTCGACCAGTATTGAAAGTCCGTTTCAACGTTCCCAGATTTCGGTAAGGGCTATGAAATTTCCGCTCGAAATATTCGGCCGGAAAAGCGGTTTGGTTGTTGCACCCTTTTGACCGCTAGTGACGTCTAAGCGTATGACTTGGGCAAGACTTTACATGCCTCTGTGATGAATATTGGGTTTGGTAATTGAAGGAGATAGTAATGACGAAGACCGAGATGAACAAATTTAAAAAGATCCTGGAAACCAAGCAGGACGAGCTCGAGCAGATTGTGCGCAACCGCGATGCAATCACCATCGAGAAAAGCGCCGATGCACTGGATGAAGTGCAGCACGCCGCGGAACGTGAACTCGCGATCCGAAACCTGGACCGAGAATCCAATCTGTTGCGCAACGTGAGATCGGCTCTTCGTCGGATTGATGACGGGTCTTTTGGAATCTGCTTGCACTGCGAGGAGGAAATCAGCCCCAAGCGCATTGCCGCTGTACCGTGGGCACCATTCTGCATCCAGTGCCAGGAGCAGGCGGACAAGAACCAGGAGCAGGGCGACGAGACGTTTGACGACATGCTCGTCAACGCAGCCTAATCCTAGTCAGTTCGAAGGGTGCAGCCATTCGCTGCACCCTTTTTCTATTTACTCGCCCTGCCCCGGGTTGGCGCACTTTACAAATCGAAACACCTGCGGCTTCATCTTATGTAACGCGCAGCCAATGGGTTGCGCCGTTTCCTATTGATACAGGAGTACACAATGAAGCTGCTGCCCGCCCTCATCACCTCCATCGTTCTTTTCACCCTGCAGGCGCAGGACACCAACCCTTCGGCAAAGCCGACTGAGCACGTGCTCGGGACCGTCACCGCGACGGATCCGGGGAAACACACTGTGACGATCAAAGAAGACGGTGCCGCGGCCCAGGCGCACGTTATTGATTTGGCCAACACTAAGACGTTATTGAAGGTGGCTCCGACCGCCAAGGATCTTAAAAGCGCAACTCGTATCACGGCCGAGGATCTGGCTGTCGGAGATCGCGTGGATGTGCGCGGGTTTAAAGCGGAAGGCGGGGACGGGACCGGCATTGCTGCGCGCAGCGTCGTTCTGATGTCGGGGCGTGACCTTCAACAGGTGCATCAAGCAGAGGCAAGTGCCTGGCAAAAGAGCACTGGCGGCACGGTCGCTTCCATCGATGCCGCTTCACACAAATTGGTCGTGACCTCGCGAAGTCCGGAAGGTCCGAAGCCTCTGACAGTGGACGCGACTGGCGCCCAGTTCACTCGCTACTCTCCCGAAACTCCCAAAACACCGAAGCAGTCGGCCTTCGCTGATATTCAGCCGGGAGATCAGGTAAAGATTATCGGCGAAAAGAGCAGCGATGGCGCAAGCCTGACCGCGCAGAAGATATATTCCGGGACCTTCAAATCGGTGGCGGGGACTCTGGTGTCGGCGTCGCCGGACGGCAAGAGTATCGTAATCAAAGATCTCAGCAGCAAGCAGCCGGTAACGGTTCTGCTCGGCAGTGACTCCGGAATCCGGAAGCTTTCCCCTATGATGGCCAACATGCTCGCCCGAAGATTTAATCCCGACTACAAAGCTCCGGAAGGAATGCCCGGTGCTGGGGGGTCTGGACCGGGCGCTCCCGGCTCCGGTGGACCAATGGGGCCAAGAGGGGCCGATGGGTCGGCTGCAGCAGCCCCCGGCGCAGGTAACGGCGGAGGTCAACGCCCTGGTGGTTGGAATCGGCCAGGAGGCGGAGAAGCACCAGCCGCTGGAGGACCGGGAGGCGGTTCTGGGCCCGGTGCTGGTATGAGGGGCGGTAACGGGGACCTGAGTCAGATGCTCGAGCGAGTCCCGCCCATCGCCGTTTCAGAGCTCAAGCCGGGCGATGCCCTGATTGTGTCGGGCTCTCCTTCCGCGGAAAATAAATCAACCCTTCTCGCCTCCAACATTATTGCTGGCGTGGAGCCAATTTTCCAATCCGCCTCTCCTCGGCAAGCTCAGTCTCTGGGAGACTGGGGCAATAGTCTGAGTGGCGGAGCGATGGACATGGCTGGCGGACAGCCTTAGTTTTAACCGATTTTTCTCGCACAACGCTGTTTGAGGTCTAATGAATAACCGAACTATACGTGTATCTCTCGTCGGCATCCTGAGCGCCTGGTCAATATTCTGCCAGGCGCCTGCCGCTCCACAAGTTTCCCCGTCCCAAACTCCCGCGCGCCGCGCTGCGCGAACCGGCAACGGCACGATCACTGGAACAGTAAAGGACGACACCGGCGGTGTCATCCCCGGCGCCACCATTACAGTTGCCACAGAGAAGGGCGTGGTACAGACCGTCCAGTCCGGCGGAGACGGATCATACACGTTCCGCGGTCTTCCTCCGGCATCGTATACGGTTTCCGCTACCTACAGTGGGCTTCAGCAGGAAGGCGCTACCGCCATCACCCTGGGTCCGGGACAAGGCGCGACCGGCGACATCACCATGACCCTGCAGGTTCAGAAGCAGGAAGTCACGGTCACCGATACCGCGGCGAACACGGTCAGCACCGATCCGGCAAACAATGCCGGCGCACTGGTTCTGAGAGAGGAAGATCTCGATGCGCTTCCTGACGACCCCGATGACCTCGAAGCGGATCTGCAGGCGCTCGCCGGACCTTCAGCTGGTCCCGGTGGAAACCAGATCTTCATCGACGGGTTTACGGGAGGCAGACTGCCGCCGAAAGAATCGATTCGGGAGATACGGATTAATTCCAACCCGTTTTCGGCGGAGTTCGACAAGCTCGGCTTCGGCCGCATCCAGATTTTCACGAAACCAGGCTCCGACAAATTCCACGGCCAAGCGATGTACAGCATCAGCGACAACGTCTGGAATTCCCGGAATCCATTCTCGACGGTGGACCCACCGTTCCGGTCTCAACAGTATGGCGGAAACGTCAGCGGGCCGCTGGGCAAACACGCCAGCTTCTTCGTCGATGTGGAGCGGCGCGCTATCGACGATAACGGAATCATTGTGGCGACCATACCGACGCCAGACTACCTTGGCGTTCAGCCGTTTGGAAATGGAAATCCGGAAACACCTAATTATTTCGCCACGCCGCAGCGTAGGACCACAGCGAGCCCGCGCGTTGACTACCAACTGAATTCAAACAACACCCTGTCCTTCCGCTACAGCTATTTGAAGAACGATCGTCCCATTACTGGTATTGGTAACTTCAACCTGCCGAGCACAGCCATTGGTAATTTCAACTTCCCAGGAGCAGGATATGGAACCAATTCGGAAGAGCACTCGATTCAGGCGGTGGAAACCGCAGTGCTGAGTGCCAAGGCGGTCAACGAAACGCATTTCCAGTATGACCGATCGAACCAGACCTGGACCAGTCAAAGTCAGGCTCCGCAACTTAACGTCGCCCAATCGTTCACCGTCGGCGGCTCCGGCTACGCTGCGCCCGGCTATTCGGGCAGTTACGATCGCGAAAACGCGTATGAGCTGCAGAACTACACTTCTCTCACCGAAGGAGCGCACACGATCAAATTCGGTATTAGAATACGTGCCAGCGATCTGGAGAATTCAAGTCCCAGAAACTTCAACGGCATTTACAGCTTCCTCGGGGGAAACTTCCGCACGCTGGACCCCAACACACTAGCGCCTGCAGCGTCAGGCGTAATGTCCACTCTGACATCGATCCAGCAGTACAACTTCACCGAACGACTTCTCGCGACAGGCTTGTCCAGCCAAGCTGTGGCCGCCCTCGGTTACGGTCCATCGAAGTACACGGTCAGTGCGGGCAATCCGTATGTGAGCTTCTACCAGATGGATTTCGGTCCTTTCGTCCAGGACGACTGGAAACTCCGTCCGAATCTGACTTTGAGCCTCGGGCTGCGTTGGGAATCGCAGACCAACATCTATGATCACAGCAGTGTGGCGCCACGTTTCGCATTTGCCTGGTCACCAGATGCCAAGGCGGGAGGCGGACGAGCCAAGACTGTCATTCGCGGTGGATGGGGCGTGTTCTATGACCGGTTCTCCGCGGCGAACGTCATGACGGCCTATCGCTATCTCTCGGGAGATCCGCTCAAGACTTATACGATCAACAAGCCCACGACCTTCAATGCGGGTTTCGACACGCAGATTACGTCGGGCCTGACCAGCACGTCGTCGCAGATTTATCAAATCGACAAATCTTTGCAGGCGCCTATGCTGATGCAGACTGCGATTGGTGTGGAACGGCAGTTGTTCGGGCGTACAACTCTTTCGTTCAACTTCACAAATGCTCGCGGAGTGCACGAACTACGGACGGTGGACATCAATGCACCGTATGCCACTCCTGGTCTTCTACCGCCGTCATTACTTACCCCGACCGCCCTCATTCGGCCCTACGGTAACAATGTCGGCGACATCTACAACTATGAGTCCGGCGGCATCTACAAGCAGACGCAAGTAATGGTGAATCTGAACACCTCCATTGGCAGATGGGCGACCATCTTCTCACGCTACGCCTATTCTAATGCTCATAGCGACACGGATGGCTTGAGCACGATGCCCTCCAACCCATATGACTTCAAAGCCGATTGGGGACGAACCGGACTGAATGTTTCTCACAATTTGTTCGTCGGCGGTTCCGTAACAACGAAGTACGGGATTCGACTTTCTCCGTTTCTCGTCGCACACTCGGGAACACCGTTCAACATCACGACTGGCACAGATCTGTATCTGCAAGGCAACGTGACGCCCACGGCCCGGCCCGAACTCGTCGATAATGCGCTCACCGGGTCGAGGCCGTCTCCGCTGGGCATACTTTACCCGTATCCCACCGTTGGGACACCGGTGATTGAGCGTTACGCAGGAACAGGGGCGGGCTTCATTGGCCTTAATCTTCGCGTGAGCAAGACCTGGGGCTTTGGACCTACGAAGTTCAAGGGAACTTCAGGAGGCGCAAGAGCGGGTGGTGGCGGTGGTCGTGGACCCGGCGGCGGTGGTGGTGGTCGCGGCGGACGCGGCGGCGGTGGATTCGGCGGATTTGGAGGTGGCCCTCCGGGAGGCATGGGCGGGGAATCGACGGAGCACCGTTATAACCTGACGTTTTCTCTGAACGCGCGGAATATCTTGAACCACGAAAACCTGAACACGTTCAACGGCGCGATGACGTCGCAATACTTCTACCAACCCACCGGCATCACCGGCGGATTCGGTGGCGAGGCAACGGCCAGTAATCAGCGCCGGATCGATATGCAGCTGCGATTCTCATTCTAGGCCGCCCGCATAAACAGCAAAAAGCTCGGGATCTACGCGATTCCGAGCTTTTTCTGCATTTGCTCGAGAGTTACTCCGCTGGTTTCCGGGTAGGAGACCAGCACCACCACGAATTGAACGGCCATCATAACC
>JBJMGJ010000074.1:0-3329 GCA_045807965.1 Bryobacteraceae bacterium
CGCTGTCTTTGTCGTGTGGCATCTAACTTGATTCTCGCTGATCAGCAAAGGTCCACTTTTTGCAAGCAACGATAGTGGTAGTAATGGGGTCAACTAACATGGGTCACGAGCTCTTTGCGCTCTTCGTATTGGCTCTGCCAATCGCGTCCGTCGCGTGGACTGTCACACATGAAGAGGTTTTTCGGGAACCTCGTGAGTATTGCAAGGACCGAAGTCAAAACTGTGACAGGCTCCTGAAGCGAAAATTCTTCTACCTTTTCACTTGTGAATACTGTTTTAGCCACTACGTTACGGCTTTTTTCCTTGTGCTGACCCGTTTCAAACTCTTGTTCCCAGACTGGAGGGGTTATCTGATCGGCGGTTTCGCGCTGGTCTGGGTCGCGAATCTCTATATGAGCATCTTTGCCCGGGTGCGCTTGGATGTGAAGCGAGAGCGTGTGGAGATCGCTGCGCAAGAAAAGGCTCTCGAAGATCATTAATAGCTCGCGCCGGCCATAAGCTTTTGCTGGTCTTGCTGTGTTAGTTCGTCATAGAGCGTCGTGAAGGCGGCATTTGTCCACCCGAAGCCCGCCTGGTTCGCGCTATAGCCGAATCGGATTTGAGCGCTTACCTCCGTGCCTCCGCGTACAACGTCGTACTTCTCGACAATGAATCCCTGACGCCGGAATTCACGCTGTACAAGGCTCAAGAATTTCATGGAGACCCGCTCGGCGTCGGCTCCAAACCCGTACTTCCTCATGCCTTCAACTGCTATTAGCTGCAAGGGCGCCCAACCGAACGGCGAATCCCACTGATTACCGCTCACGTAAGTGCTTGTCTGTAACCCGCCATCTTTTTCGAATTTGTCCAGGTTTTTCACAACCCGGCCAGCCTGATCTTTGCTCGCGAAGCCCGCCCAGAGCGGGTAGAACGTGGTCACGAACGGGTATTTCCGAATCTTCTTGGTCGCGAAATTGTAGTCGTAGTACAATCCGTCCGCATCGTCCCACATCAGGCGATTCACGCGCTCAGCCCGGACGGATGCCTTCTCCGTCCAGCTTTTGGCGACGGTCGGCTGCCCTAGTTCGGTGTAGACTTCCGCGATTTGCTGTTCCATAAGAAACAGCAAAGAATTCAGGCAGACCGGATTGTAGTGGATGATATCGATATTGAAATCGCCAAAGCGGTTGGACGGATCGAAACCGGATTCGCGCATGGATCGGTCGCCCTTGTAGAACAACGAGGTCAGCTGATTTGTGGATCGATCGTAATACTGGGTTACGTCATAATCCCTAATCTGGTTCTTCTGGAAGTAGTCGCGGATACGCTCGTAATGAGTCTTTCCGTTACTGTCACGCTCCGATGAGATGACTTCGGGAGCAGGTCCCTCTCCCAAATCGAAGTAACGCGCCAGACCTGTTTCGGGAATAAGATGGGGCTCTTTCGTCCATACCTCGTAATACCTGATCAGAGACGGAAGCGCTTCCTTCAACCATTCGCGATCGTGCGTCTTACGGTAGACGCCTAACACCATCTGAGTTAGAAACGGTGGCTGGGATCGGGTCAGATAATACGTCCGGTTTGCATTCAGAACTTGACCGTAGTGCTTAACTTCGTACAGGAAGTTATCTGCCAGGTCTTTTGCCATCTCCGTCTGGCCATCCCGCAGCAATCCTACCTGGATAAAGTAGCTGTCCCATCCATACATTTCGTTAAAGCGTCCACCCGGCACTACGTATGGGTGCGGCAGATATAACAATCCTTGACTTGGGAGGGCATCCAAATCCGCCGGCAACGGTTCGATGGCGATGGACTTGAAAGCGGCGGCGGGCATTTCGCGACGCAGACCCTCTTGCACCAACTCCTGATCTTCGTTGCGCGGGATATACACGGTCCAGCGACCGTCGGGCCTCGGCTTAAATTTCGGATCAACTGCCGCTGTCCCTAGGTTTGCGTTCGAGCGCGTCAGAACAGACCATGTCGATCGGATGTACTCGAGGATGTTTGCGGTTTTGGCCTGCGGGGCGGGAGTCTGGCCCGAGAGATAAGCCGCGACAAGAATCGCGCAGCCGAAAGCCCTAGGGCTGAGTTTTCCCCGAAACCGCAGCATCCCTCGACTATATACGCATCTGGCGGAAAGAAGGCGCGCCGGTTACCAGCGAAAGGTAACGGTTCTTGTTGTGTAGCCGGAGTCGCCGGAACTTTCGAGCACAAGCCGGTTTGCTGAAACGGTTGCGCCATCGATGGTTACGCCGCCGCGATTGAACCGAATGGGCAAATCGTAGCGCCGATTACCAGGGCCGGAAAATGTGACGCTCATCGAACGATCAGTGCGCCTCTCCTCGGTTACTTTCAGACCGCGCGTTCTCGATCCAGGCTCGGGCATCTCGGCGGGGATTTCAATCTCGACGGCTGGAACCCGCACCCGGAGTTCGTGTATGCCCGCAGGTGGCGCTGAACAGGCGGTGCCGGGCTTCTCGGAGGATAAACAGAACTGCTGCGGACTGGCTGATTTCGCTTGGACCAATAATCCCCCATTGCGACGCGTCATCTCAAGCTCCAGGCGCGTGGAGCCGAGAGGCAAATTGTGAACGGTCACGTGATCCCAAGTTGCTGGCAGCTGCGGGCGAACGATCAACGTATGCTTCAGCGCATCCCAATCGAGCCCGAGCAGCCCGCGCAGTAGAGGAGAGATCACCATGGCGGAGGACCACATCTGATGAGAACTGCTGCGGCCGAGTGGCTGAAACAGATCTCCCGAAAGAAGCTCGGTAACGCTTCCGAGGTCCTGCGCCCATGTCAGGTTTGCATTTTGCATCAGATGTGAATACCCGGACAACGTTCGCCCAGCCCGGTATTCCGCCAGGGAGACCCAGCCGGTAAATAGTGGCCAGATGGAGCCTTGGTGATAGCTGATCGGGTCGTAGAACGATGTTCGGTTACTGATGTCCCTTGTTCCCCAATCGGTTGAGAACTCCGTCGAAGCCCAGCGCCGCAGCATGCCGTCCGCTTGCGGGAGACCGAACGTTCCGTCCCACCATGCGACGGCCGGGTAAATGCTCGCGGTTCGATCGAGGGACCCGTCCTCGTCGCGACTGAAAGCATAGAACTGATCTGGCGCCGAATAGAACTGCGCGTCGAGTGTTGCACCGATCGTATCCGCCTTTTTTCTGGCGGCGGTGGCAAGATCGGGATTGCTTGTAGCGGAGGCAAGTGCCGACATCGCTTCGGCGGCTTGCCGGTCCAGCGCAGCCAGATAAATCTCTTGATGGGGCATTCCTCCAGGCCAGGATTCTACCCAACCGGTGCCCTGTTTGTTACTGTAGATTCCGTTTCGGTCTTCGTGTTCA
>JBJMGJ010000075.1:0-5865 GCA_045807965.1 Bryobacteraceae bacterium
CCACCTCATGTCTGTTGCCGCGATGAAAGGGTAGAAGACCCGCGCTGGCTCACATACAAGCAAGCCACAGAGCAGGGTTGGCAAATACGCAAAGATGAGAAGGGCACCCAAATCTAATATTGGGAATTCCCAGATCCAGCCAAAACAGGGAAGCACGATCAGAATGACCGCGCTTTCTACAATCGCCGCACCGACCGTGTTCACCTTCCGCCGCAAGCCGCCTTCAAAACGGCATGCGACTATTTTGCACCAAATTAGCGGAAGAGCCATTTTTCAGGGCGGCGTTGACAATCCCGTCCCACACCGGTCATTGGAGCCCTCGGACGACCCTGGACCGAACGCATCTGAACACTACCTCAGTTCACGGCTGTGACAAGCTGGGGTGGTATCCATGAAACCCGAACACACGACTCGACTAGCCCAACTCGTACTACTGCTGGCGTTTGCAATGAGTCAATCTGCCTGCATAGCGGTAGGCTACAGGAGCGGAGGTGGCTGGTTTGTTTGGCCGGGAGGGTTGGGGCTGCTTCTGATTCTTTTCCTGCTCTACTTGATGTTTGGACGAAGTCGATAGCTAAGCTGTAATGCCGGGCGTTCCGTTCCAACGCTCTGCGCGCTACGCTCTGTTATTGCCTCATTCCCGCCGCACATCTTTGGGTGCTTAATTTCCCCGAAGTCGAACAAACCGGGTGTGCCGGAGGTGATTCTCCGGTGTACATTCCAGAAACTCAAACTGCGTCGGGTTTGGCCCACTGATGTCCCATGTTGCTGGACTGTCGGGGTTGTCCTGACGTGCCAATCACTCGGCCGCTAGCTCTTCCCGCTGAAGGGCCCACACAACGCTGGTATCCGGCACTAAATGAAGCTGTCACCGCACCAACCAACTCGCCTCTGAGTTTGCCCGTATTAGCGCGTACTGGCTAAACTCAGCCCGAAGAGCGGGTTATTGCTCGAGCACCTGAGATTGCACCATCATCGAAGTGTCGAAGTGACAATAAGCAGGCAGTATTGCTCCCTTCTGGCCGCGCCCGTCGCAGCCTCAGTGCGCCTATGCCGAAGCCAGCCATCCCAGAGCGTTTGAGTATCGCCAACCTGCTCCGGCCGCACTACAAGACATTGGCCATCGGGGCGGCCGCCGTGATTGGCGAGAGTCTTGTCAATCTCCTCGAGCCTTGGCCACTCAAAGTAGTCGTCGACACTGTACTTAAATCACAGCCCGTCCGCAATGGTTGGTTGAATCACGTCGTATTCAGCGTTGCCGCCAGCGACAAGCTCACGATTCTAAAGCTCGCCGCCATTGCTTGTCTAGTCATCGCCTGCATTGGCGCGCTTTCCTCTTACCTCGAAAAGTGCATCACCACCAGCGTTGGCCAGTGGGTTACGCATGACCTCCGCCGCGCGGTCTACGCTCACATCCAGCGCCTCTCTCTCGCCTATCACGACGAGAATCCTGTCGGCGACCTCCTCAGCCGTGTGACCAGCGACATCGACGCCATACAAAGCTTTGTCGTCTCCGGCCTGGTTAGCGCTTTCGTCAACAGTCTCATGCTGATCGGCATGATCGGGGTCATGTGCTATATCAATTGGCGCTTCACGTTAATTGCCCTATCTGTCGCGCCGTTGCTCGCCGTCATCGTCTACACCTATACACGTCGCATCAAGAAAGCTTCGCGCGACGTCCGCAAGAAAGAAGGGGAGATCGTCACGGTCATGCAGGAGGTCCTCTCGTCCATGCGTGTCGTGAAGGCATTCGCGCGCGAGGACTACGAGCAGCAGCGTTTGGAAGAGCAAAGCCTCGAAGGCATTGAAATATCCCTCCGCGCCCGCAGCCTCAAAGCCAAGTTAGTCCCTATCGTCGAAATCGTCATCGCGGTCGGTACAGCGCTCGTGCTCTGGTTCGGCGCTCGCATGGCCCTTAATGGCACGCTCTCCCCGGGTGCGCTCATCGTTTTCCTTTTCTACGTCGGCAAGCTTTACAAGCCCATGCAGGAACTCTCGAAAATGACGGATGCTTACTCAAAAGCCTCGGTCGGATTCGAGCGCGTTCGCCAGGTTCTCGAAGCCAGGAGTGAGGTCAAGGACTTGCCGGGCGCGAAACGGCTCACGCGAGTTAAGGGCGCCATCGAGTTCGATCACGTCACCTTCGGCTACAACTGCGATGAGCAGCCCGTCCTCAAAGACGTCAGCTTCAAAATCAATCCCGGACAGGTTGTGGCTCTTGTCGGACCGAGCGGCGCCGGTAAAACAACCGTCATCAGCCTCATTCCTCGCTTCTACGATCCGACGGCGGGCGTAGTCAAGATAGACGGTCAGGATGTCCGTCAGCTTCAGCAGAAGTCGCTACGTCGTCACATCGCGTTCGTGCTGCAGGAGACTCTTCTGTTCCACGCGCCCGTGTGGAGCAACATCGCATACGGGAAACCTGAGGCCAGTCGCGAAGAGATCCTGCGCGCAGCGGAGCTTGCTAATGCCGACGAATTCATTCGTAAGCTTCCCGATGGATACGACACAATCGTCGGCGAGCGTGGCGTCAATCTCTCCGGCGGTCAGCGCCAACGCATCGCGATTGCCCGCGCCATCATCTGCGACGCTCCCATACTGATCCTCGACGAACCGAGCTCAGGCTTGGACGCCGGCTCTGAAAAGCTTGTCTTCGAAGCCCTGGACCACCTTATGGAAGGCAAAACCACCGTCGTGATCGCTCACCGCCTCTCGACCATCCGCCGCGCCGACTGCATCTTTGTCGTCAAAGACGGCGAAATCATTGAAAGCGGAAAACATGAAGAACTCGTTGCCTCGGGCGGTCTCTACGCCGAGTTGCACGAGCTTCAATTCCAGTAGTACGCATCCTGAGCTTATCTTTCGGTTGGCGCCGAATCGCGGGCCATGTGGGCGTGCTTTCGTCGAGCCCCGGACCCGCCGCTCGCCTACAGTGCGTTCAGCTTCGCGATCCTATCCTGCACCACTCGCGTAAATACGGTCAGTTCGTCGGGCGAATAACCGGCGGCTCGGAACGCATCCTGAATCTGCGCCTCTGAAAGTTGTGCCAGCAGTCCGCCCATCCACTTTGCGTCCGCTCGGTTCACATGTTTGCCGATCCAGCGCAGCCGCGCCCGGCCTGAGTATCGAAAGGGATTGAAGATATACGGGAGCGAAGGCAGGCTGGGCGTCGCAAAATCCACGTACTCCGGCGTTGTCTTCGTGATGAATTTTGAATGCTGATAGGAGTGCGCATTGCCTTTTGCGTTTTTCTTTATCAGCAACACGCCGTTCGTCCCGAACGTGGCTCCCAAATCGCTCAGTTCGTAAACGGGCCGTTCCTTCCCGGCGAAGACGGTATTGTTTTTGTCTTTCAAATCCCAGTTGTTCATGAGCGCCATCATCACGCGCAACCCATTGAACTCACGCGTGCCCTCAAATGGGGCGTTCCGCCAGAGCCACGGCTCGCCGCCTTTCCTGTCCTTGTTTTCACGCTCAAGTCGCACGTTCCGCACCATGCCGTTCGCGCTCACCTGATCACCTCCACGGCGCAATTTCGCAGGCAACCTTTCGATATGGGCCGAAGCCACGAAGTAATCTTCGTCCGCGTGATACCCGACAGCCCACAGCAGCCTCGAAGCGACCGTCTCCGGACGTGCTTCCTCGCCCATCTTCACCTTCCACTTAACGCCATTCTCATCGCGCGCGTCCAGTTTAGGATTCGATCCGCCCAAGTCTTCCTTCACGAACTGAAGGATCGAACCCGGCTGATGGTCCTTGCCACCTGGGCTGTAAAACAGATTGCGCGTATGAATGTCGGCCGGATATTCCCACAATCCCTTCGCCGCAATCGTCTTGGCACTTTCTACAAGAGGGGCTACCTTTGTACCTGCGGATTTTTCAGATATACCTGCATTCGAAGTTATGGCTAGTACCGAAATTACCGTCGCTAAGCTGATGATTTGTCTAAACATGTGATGGACACGGATTCCTCGTCGGCGTGTTGCTGCTGTACGTGCAAGAGCAATGCCAGAGTTTTACTGGAGGTCTTATTTTGAAGCTGCTTATTCAGCCCGGCGCTGGAGCAACAGTGTTGCTCAATGCGATCAATGGTGCTAAGCGCATTGTTGAGATCGTTATCTTCCGCTTCGCACATCGCGGCATTGAGGAGGCATTGGTGAGCGCCGTCCGGCGCGGAGTCGCTGTCAATGCATTGATCGCTCACGTCAATGGATCCGATGCCGAAAGCCTTCGAAAACTCGAAATGCGCCTGCTAGCGGCGGGCGTGACTGTCGCTCGCACCGATACGGCGCTTGCTCGTTATCATTCGAAGTACCTCATCGTCGATCGCAAAGAATTGTTCGTGCTTGCGTTCAACTTCACGCACCAGGACATGAACCAGAGCCGAAGCTTCGGGCTGATGATCAAGAACCGAAAACTCGTGGCCGAAGCAATCAAACTATTCGAGGCCGACACTCTGCGCCAGGCTTATACGCCCGCCGTTGCCGATTTCATTGTTAGCCCTCTCAATGCCCGAAAGCAGCTCTCAGCTTTTATCAAGGGCGCCAAGAGCGAATTGCTGATTTATGATCCGCGGATCAGCGACGCCGCAATCGTACGGCTTCTCTCGGAGCGCGTAAAAGCCGACGTGTCCGTTCGTATTGTCGGTCACGTTAGCGGCAACCACGGTAATTTGTGCGTACGCGAGTTGGGCGGCATGCGCCTCCACACGCGCTCTATCCTCCGCGATCGGAAAGCTCTCTTTATTGGCAGTCAGAGCCTTCGGGAACTCGAGCTAGACGGTCGTAGGGAAGTCGGCGTGATCTGCCGGGATCGTGCCGCCGTATCGGCCATGCTCTCCGTTTTCGAAGAGGATTGGGCGGGTGCGAAACCGGCCAAGAGCCGTACCAAAGAACAGCGTCCTGCGGCGAAGGTCGCAAAGAAAATCAGTAAGGCGATCAGCCATGAGCTTCCGCCCGTGGCCTCTGTTCTCGATTCTCTGCAGAAGCCTCGGGACGGCACCGATGTGCAACTCGACGCCGACGAGATCGACGGCATAGTCCGCAATGCGGTGAAACACGCCGTGAAGGTCGTCGTACAACAGGTGATCGAAGAGAAAGTGGAGGAGCCAGTTGGCTCGAACGTGTAAAAGGGTGCTCGGAAACGGCTTCGTTGCGGCCGCCGTCCTGCTTTGCGGTATCCTGATCGGATGCCGCGTAGCCGATGCGCAGAAGGTCAATAACGACTCGCAAACGCTCGCTGAGTTTCGGGCGCGTGCCGCCGAGTACGTCAAGGTACACAACAAGGCACGTTCTGGCCTGGTGAAAGGCAACGGTTCTGCCGAGGCCATTGGCGGGCGTGAGCGGCAACTCGCTGGGCGTATCCACGCTCTTCGCCGAGATGCAAAACACGGCAGCATCTTCACTCCTCCTATCAGCTCCGAATTCCGCCGTCTCGCGAAAATCAGTTCCCAGGGGAACAGCGGTAAGCACATCGAAACAAGTCTGGCCCGGTCCGAGCCCGTGCAGCTTCCTATTCACGTGAACGCGGCGTACCCGACGTCGGCCCCCCTGCAATCAACTCCTCCGACCCTTCTTCGGAGCGAATGATCGCCGTCCGTACGCCGCGCTGATTCGCGTCGAGGAGCGGCAGCAGCGCGATCGACTGGAACTTTTCCGGAACCATATCGGCCTTGATGCCGTGCGCGCGAAGCTCGGCCGCCGTCGTATCGCCGACCGCCGCAACCCGCGACCCGGCGAGCGTCCGCGCGTCCTCACCCGTCTCCATCAGCCGGTCGAAGTACGCGCGCACGCCGTTGACGGATGTGAACACCACCAGATCGAAGCGTCCTTCGATGACGCGGTCGAGCGACTCGAATGATTGCGG
>JBJMGJ010000076.1:0-13217 GCA_045807965.1 Bryobacteraceae bacterium
GATATAACGACCCGGAAAGCGGCTGAACTAGCGCTCCGGAACGAGCAACAACTCAGCCGCGGGATCATTCGCCAAGCTGTTGATTCCATCTTTGTCATCGATAGCGATGGCGTCATTCTCTCCGCGAATCCCGAGGCCGAGCGCGTATTCGGCTGGACGGAGGAAGAGCTGGTGGGACAGAATCTTCATTCGACTCTCCACCACCACTATCCGTCCGGAGGCGAGTACCTCGTTTCAGACTGTCCAATGAGTGAAGTGCACCTGAGTGGGGAACCCATTCGGGGCGTAGAACTCGTTTTCTTTCGGAAAGACGGATCGACCGTCGATGTCTCCTGCTCGAACGTTCCTCTGACGCTCGGGTCGGAACGGATTGGCGCCGCTCTGATCATTCGGGATATCAGCCAGCGAAAAACGATGGAAAAAGCACTTGTCGAGAGCGAAGAGCGGCTGAGGGTGGCCATTGCTTCGGCCAATATGGGGACCTGGGATTACAATCCGATCACAAAAAACGGCCGCTGGGACGCACAATGCAAGAAATCGTTTGGTCTTTCGCCAGCGGGGCCTGCCTCCTATGCGGATTTCGCGCGCTCGGTTCACCCGGAAGATCGAAAAAGGCTGGCCGAGTTTGTGAGACAAGCGCTTGATCCCAACGGAGACGGCCGCTTCGCAGCAGAGTTCCGAACGCTGGGTGCGGCGGACCATGCGCTCCGCTATGCACAAGCTCGGGGCCAGGCATTTTTCGGAAAAGTGGGAGAAACGCCACGCGCGGTTCGATTCATTGGAACGGTCGCGGACATCACCGCTCAAAAGCGCAGCGAAGAGGCCCTTCGCAGGGCGAATGACGACCTGCGACAGTTCGCATATGCCGCGGCGCACGATTTGCAAGAGCCGCTCCGGAACGTGGTGAATCTGCTCGGACTGTATAAGCGGACAAACGCGCCACCGGACCAGGGTTCAGCGGGGGAGTTGATCGACGAGAGCATTGACGATGCCAGGCGCATGCATCGCATGGTGCAGGATCTCCTCTCTTTCACCAAGGTGAGCGAGGAAGGTGTGATCGGCCTCACCGCTGCCGCGTCCGGTGAAGTGCTCCGCGAGGTCATCCAGGCATTGGCGGTCCTAATCGACGAGGCAGGCGCAACAATCACGTTTTCCGACCTTCCCATCATCAACATGAGACCAACGCATCTGAGGCAACTCCTGCAGAATCTCATCAGCAACGCCATGAAATACCGGCGTACCGGAGTAAAACTCGTGATCGAAGTGTCTGCCGCCAAAACCGGGCGTGAATGGATTTTTGCGGTGGCAGACAATGGCATCGGCTTCGATCCCGTGTACGCACAGAAGATTTTCGGTGTTTTTAAGCGGCTTCACGGTCGCAACGAATATCCGGGAAGCGGCATCGGTCTGGCAATCTGTTCGCGCATCGTGGGGCTTTATGGCGGGCGTATCTGGGCAGAGGGCCGGCTGGGCACCGGAGCGACTTTCTTCTTTACAGCTGGGCCTGCTGAGGCTCAGCCTTGAACGCGACGGGGGAGTTACCAGTCAAGATCCTTGTGGTGGAGGATAACCGGGTGGACGCCATTCTGGTGCGCTACGCCTTGAACGGGGTGAAAGACTGGCACGTTGAACTGCAGTTTCTTGACGACGGCGAGCAGGCGCTACATTTTCTCGGAAAGAAAGAGAAATACCGAGAGGCGGGGACTCCGGACCTCGTCATCCTGGATCTCAACCTTCCGAAACGCGACGGCGTAGAGGTGCTCCGTAGCATGCGCGAAGATCCTTCGCTCACGGCGGTTAAGGTCATCGTCCTCAGCTCGTCTCCAGTCGATGTCATCGAGCAGCGCGTTCGGAGCGTTCAGATTGAAGCGAACCGCTGTTTCACAAAACCGGTCGGTCTGGACGAAGTAATGAAACTGGGAGAAAAGATCAGGGAATGCTACCTGTTGCATTAGCCGGGGAAGCGCCACTTCTGGTATCCTGAAGAAGTCCCGCCTGCATTTCGTCCTTTCGAGCGATATTCTATCGCCTGGAGAACCTTCCGGTTTTTGTTTAAGGACGTGCTGCCAGTATCGGCGTATTTAGTCCTTAACCAAAACATAAATGAAATTGTTCTCTGAACTTACTCTGTCCCCTGTTGTCCACAATAACCTTGCTCGAAATTGCTTTGTCGAGCCAACGCCTGTTCAATCCCAGGCCATTCCCTTGGCCCTGACCGGAGTTGACGTCGTGGCGACAGCTCAAACCGGCACGGGAAAAACTTTGGCCTTTCTCCTACCGATCGTGGAGGCCCTCCTCAAGGATTCCTCGGCATCTTCGGATAAGCATGCCGTTCGCGCGCTGGTGCTGAGTCCCACGCGCGAGCTCGCGATTCAGATTGCCGAAACCTTCAAGAATCTGGCCAGCGGTACGGCTCTCCGCGCGGCAGTGGTCGTCGGAGGCCTGAGCGAGCAAACCCAGCTCACCGCGGTTCGACGGGGCGCACAGCTCATTATCGCGACGCCTGGGCGGCTCGAAGACTTCCTCGACCGAGGCTTAGTCAACCTGTCGAAGGTCTCGATACTTGTTCTCGACGAAGCGGACCGGATGCTCGATATGGGCTTCCTCCCAGCGATTGAAAAGATCCTCTCGGTGGTTCCTTCCCAACGCCAGAGTCTCTTCTTCTCCGCGACCATGGAGCGCGCCGTTGAGCGGCTTATTGCTCGCCATTCACGGGCCGCAGTCCGAATCTCGATCGGCAACGCGGAAGCGAAGACCCCGGACAGCGTAGACCTGCACTCTTTCGAAGTGGAAAACGACTTCAAACTCAGCCTCCTCCGGACGCTGCTGAAGGAAGAAGAAGGATCGTTCCTGGTTTTCGCCCGGACAAAGCACAGCACGGACCGCTTGGCCCGAAAGCTTTCCGCTCACGGCCTGCGGGCAGTTGCCATGCACGGTGACCGGACCCAGAACCAGCGGAATCAAGCATTAGCCGGGTTTCGGGACGGACGATATCGCGTCCTCGTCGCAACCGATGTTGCGGCACGCGGGATCCACGTCGATAGCGTGGCGCACGTGGTGAATTACGATCTGCCGCAAGCTCCCCAGGATTTTATCCATCGCGTAGGAAGGACTGGCCGTGCTGGTCAGCGGGGAGCAGCCTGGACCTTCAGTTCAAGGTCGGAACGCGGTGAACTTCGGCGCATCGAGCGGGAATGCAAAGTTCGCCTCAGCAAGCGCGAGATCGGCCCGGACGTGAAGAGTGAACGCGAAGAGCCGGTTCCGGAGCCAGCATTCACTCCAGCCCCGAAACCGACGCATCAGCGCCCCTTTGCCGGCCCAAAGGATGGGCAGCGGCGGAGACACACTGGCACGCCCGTCAAATTCAAAGGCAAGCCCGCCTTCGGCAAACGCGCCCACGCCTAACCTCGTTTGATTTATCGCAACAAGGGTTGATCGTCAGAGTCGTCAGCCCTTTTCTCGCCTTCTTCAGCGTGCTCTCGACAGTAGGGAGTCTCCGGCACTGCTTTCAACCGCGCTGGCTCAATCTCCTTTCCGCACACGACGCAACGTCCATATGTTCCGGCTTCTAGACGCGCCAGAGCAGCGCGAATGTCCGCAAGCGCGTTCGCTTGTCGTCCCCCTACGCTGAGCGAGAGCGCTTTCGCACTCGAGCTGGTCACACGATCGATTTCGTCTTGAACGTCCGATTCGCCGCTGTCTAAGGCATTCTCGTTCTGTCGGGACAACTCCTCTTCCAGTTCTTTCTGCCGGGCGAGAAGCCTCTCTTTGATCTGCTCCGAATTGTGCATCAACCGCGAGTATAGGTTAGTGCACAGCGCGCTCTTGACCAAATCGATGCGTAACGGCAATCTTGATTCAGGCAGATCTAGGTCGAGGAATTCTAATAAATGCCCTCTAAAGCGGAAGCTCTAAAAGATGTCCCGTTATTTGCATTACTGGATGAAGAAGAATTGTCGGTCCTGGCGGGACAGGTTGAGCTGAAAACATTTGCGCCCCGCCAGCGAATCTACAAGCTTGGGGATCCCGCGGGTTCAGCTTACGTCGTGGTATCGGGTTTAGTGCAGGTGACGACGGTTGACGACGATCACCAGGAGGTGCTCGTCGACAAGCCGTCCCCCGGAGAGTTTTTCGGGTTCGCCTCAATGATGGACGAGACTCCACACCAGACAAGTGCGATTGCAGTGGAAGAAACCCTCTGCATCGAGGTAGACCGGCACGACATCAGCGTTCTGCTGCAGCGCAAGCCCATGGCGGGAATGGACCTGCTAACAGTGCTTGGACGGCAATTCCATGCTGCGCAGCATTTGGTCCGACTACGTTCCATGCGCAATCCGAATGAGGTGATCGAGGAGGAATCGACCATCGGTGACCGCGTCGCCGATAGTGTCGCGCGATTTGGGGGTTCGTGGTCCTTCATCCTGTCATTCCTATTCACCCTCGTCGCGTACACAGCGCTCAATGTGGGATTGGGGCATAAAGCGTGGGATCCTTACCCATTTATTTTGCTCAATCTGTTTCTCTCGATGCTCGCGGCTATCCAGGCCCCGGTCATCATGATGAGCCAGAATCGCCAGGACACCAAGGATCGTGTGCGCGGTGAGCTGGATTTTGAAGTAAATCGTAGAGCAGAGTCCGAAATACAAGGTCTGGCGCAGAAGTTGCACTTGTTGACCGATAAGATCGATGACATTGACGAACTGCTGCGCAAGTTGCCTGCGCACAGTAACGTCTAGGAAGCGTCTACGCTTTTATGCAGCGAACGGCTGTCGTCATTGGCAGCGGTCCAAATGGTCTTTCAGCGGCCATACATTTGGCCCGCAACGGCTTTTTGGTGGAGGTGCGTGAAGCGGCGGCAATCCCGGGCGGTGGCGTGCGCTCCGGTGAACTGACCTTGCCGGGCTTCATCCACGATCTGGGATCCGCCGTGCATCCGATGGGCATCGCCTCTCCCTTCTTCCAGTCATTGCCGCTCGGCAAGTATGGCTTGAAATGGATTCAGCCCCCTACCCCTTTGGCGCATCCGCTGGACGACGGGACGGCAGCCTTTATGGGCCGAAGCCTGGATGCGACCGCCGCAGCACTGGGCGAAGATGCCGCCGCGTACCGGAAACTCTACCAACCTCTGGTTGAGAATTGGGACGCGCTTGCGGTTGAAATCCTGCGCCCACTTCCGATCATCCCGCGGCACCCGCTGTTACTGGCAAACTTCGGGATCAAAGCACTTCAACCTGCAACAATGCTTGCCCGGAATACGTTCAAAGGAACGCCCGCTCGAGCGCTATTTGCCGGCTGCGCCGCTCATTCGTTCCTAAACCTGGATGCGCCGATGACCGCAGCCTTCGGAGTGATCTTCGGAGCAACGGCTCACGCAGCCGGTTGGCCGATTCCGCAGGGCGGATCGCAAGCCATTACGGATGCTCTGGTCGGTGTACTTGAATCTTACGGCGGCCGAGTGCTGACCAATACTCACGTGGATACGTTGGAAGAACTCGGAAGTCCGGACTTAATCCTCTGCGACGTTGCTCCGCGTCAGTTTGTACGCCTCGCTGGGAAACGACTTCCGGAGAGCTTTCGCCGCGCTTGCGAAGAGTTTCGCCGCGGCCCAGGGATCTTCAAAGTAGACTGGGCGCTTCGCGAGCCCATTCCATGGACGGCTAAGGTGTGCTCAACCGCGGGTACTGTGCACATTGGCGGAACGCTCGAAGAAATAGCGGAATCGGAGCGAGCGCATGAGGCGGGAATTGTCGCCCCTCGCCCATTTGTTTTGCTCGCACAACCCACGCTGTTCGATCCGAGCCGCGCACCGGACGGGAAGCACATCGCCTGGGCATATTGCCACGTCCCTAACGGCTGGCCGGGCTCAGCGCTGCAGCAGATCGAGAACCAGATTGAGCGGTTTGCGCCCGGATTCCGAGACTGCATCCTGGCGCGTGCTACTCACGGAACAGCCGACATGGAGCGTTACGACGAGAATCTAATTGGGGGCGATATCAGTGGAGGCGCGTCCGATCTGAAGCAGTTCTTCCTTCGCCCGACGTGGCGACGGTATGCGACACCCCTCAAAGGCGTCTATCTTTGTTCTTCTTCCACTCCGCCGGGGGGAGGAGTCCACGGAATGTGCGGATTCCACGCGGCCCGTTGGGCCCTGGACTGGCTCCGGAACCGTAAGTAAGGCGTGTTTACCCGCCGACCTTCTCCTTATCGCATACGAGCGTCATCGTGACATCTCCCTTTGAAGTCACAACGTGACTCGTGGTGGTCAAGGTTCCTCCGTCTTCTGACAACTGATAGCGATCCTCGATCTGCTCGTCCTCGTTTTTCGCTGTTTTCATATCCGTCCGCACAACCAGAGCATCGCCATCCCAGAACGTTTTGCTTGTGGCGTCGCGTCCGTTGATGACATTGCTTGATGTCGAACCATCGGTGAAATAACTTACATCGGACGCAGACGTTTTTCCTCCGCTGGTCTGCACAGTGTGCACGTTCATCGTGGGTTCACGATGTTCGATGACGCGGACGATCATATCCGGCATCTTGAATTTGGCGAAATCGGTTTTCTCTTTGTTCATTCGCCACCGTCCGGAGAAGTTTGGGTGGGAAGGAGCATCCGCACTCCCGGCAACGGCAGAGACTCCCGATTGCGCCAAAAGGACGAGCAAGGCGGGAATGATGACAGAAGAAAATGAACGGCTCATCAATTTTGGCGACACTCGAAGCGCCTACCCTCTATTTTGTCATCCCTCCGGCGGCCCTGAATATCCTGGATAGTTGGATAACTCTCGCTCTGGCCTGTCTTGTCCGAAGCACAAGCTGCGGTTGTTCTTCTGTGACCACTACGGGTTCTCGCTTCCTCCAGGACACAAGTTTCCGCTTTCGAAATACGAGAAATTGCGGGCGGAACTAAGCCGGGACGACTCGTTCCACCTCGTTCCGGCAAATCCGGCGGAGCCGCAAGACATCTTACGCGTACACTCCGCCGACTACGTACAGGGGTTCCTGACCGGAACCTTACCCGCGGAGCTGATGAGAAGAATCGGCTTCCCCTGGTCGAAAGAGCTCGTCAACCGAACGCTTGCGAGTGTTGGAGGAACACTACAGGCGACGGCGCACGCCTTGGCGGTTGGATTCAGCGGCACGCTTGCCGGAGGCACTCATCATGCGTATCGGACGCAAGGGTCCGGATTCTGCGTGTTCAACGACATGGCCATTGCTGTCGAATGGGCCAGAGCATACCGCGGAGTAAGACGCGCACTCATCATCGATCTCGACGTCCATCAAGGCGACGGGACGGCTGCGATCTTTCAGGGGGACCCTGACGTTTTCACGTTGTCGCTACACGGCGACCGGAATTTCCCATTCCGCAAACAACAGAGTGTGGTGGATGTCCCACTCGACGACGGCACCGGAGACGGGGCATATTTGGAAGCACTTCGACGCGCACTGCAACAAGCCCGCGCGTTTCGCCCCGAAATCGTTTTCTTCCAGTCAGGCGTTGACGCCCTTGAAACTGACACGCTTGGCCGCCTGTCACTAACACTCGAAGGTCTCGCGCTGCGTGAGGCGCTCGTTTACGAGTTTGTTTCTGAGTTGAACGTTCCTTTGGTGCAGACTCTGGGTGGCGGATACTCAGATCCCATCGAACTGACGGTTGCCGCTCACGCGCAATCCTTTCGAATCGCCGCCCGGCATTTCTCGAGCTGACCTCCGTTCAATTCTACTTATGCCCTCGGAGATGGAGTGTAAATCTCCGATAAGCGAATTAGGACGTAACGTGATAACAAAGACGAGTAGCAGAACACAGTTTACCGAGCAAAACTGGCCGAGCAAGGACCCACTTCTCTCCTGTCTGTCTCGGCTGATCTTAGAGCCAGACTGGGTCAACCCTCAGCAGTCCGCGAGAAGGGCCAGACAGGCTTTTGATTCGGGCCTTGTCAGTCGCGCGATCGTGCGAGAAACATTGCTGTCGGGGGTCGCAACCAATAATTCACCGCTGACCACCGATCTCCCATCCAAGCTCGCGTCCTGAACCGTACGTAAACCACGAATCTCGGACGTGTCCGCTGGCGTCCAGGGTGGCGATACAGTGGAAGGCCCCGGCTCCCGGAGTTCCGAAACGCAGATCGGTCAACTCGATACGCCTGCCCTGCTCCTGTCCCGTATCCAGCAGAGCGACGGACCACACTGGAAAGCGCGAGAAATAGCTCATGTAAGCAAACTCGGGCCGGGATTTAACCGTTTCGATCGCGAGCGTGAGATCCGGCTTGAAGTAGCGGATGGCCGCCGTCGGGTCGAGGTCGCTGAACGAATGCACAGGCACTCGCAAAGAAGCTCGCTCAGTCTCCACAACTCCGGTCCAATCCAACGGACTAAACGGATCAGCAAAAGCAGCGGTTTTGAATGGCTGTTCGCCGTCGTAGAGGCGGGACTCGAGCTGCCTCACCGCCTGGCTGTGCAGGAATGCCCGGCCACAATCGAAGAAGAAGAAAAAACAGAGCGCAAACGCGGCCGCGCCCCGTTGGGTCCTGGAGCGAGCGCCAATTTCACTGCTCACTAACCGTGAAAACAGAGGCCACACCAGACCAAACAGCAAGGCAAGTAGAATCCAGACATCGTACAGGCTGTTGAGGTCCGCGTGGAACCAGCGAGACGAGACTGGCAGTGCAAGGCGAATTCCGTAGTTGTTAGTCCAATCGATGAGTAGATGACTCGCCACGCCAAGGCAGCAGATGAGCCAGGCTTTGAACCAGGGCAGCCGCTGGCGAAAGAGTCCGGCGGTAACAACAACGGTCAACAGCGCCATAAAAGGGAGCAAAAGAACCGAATGAGAATAGCCGCGGTGTGCTTCGAAGTAGGGCAGTCCGCCTTGTGTCAGAAAGAGTATGTCCAGGTCCGGAGCATTAGCCGCGAGCACCAGGAGAACCGCCGCGCGCGGCGAAAACCTGTCGAGACCGGCGCGAGCGAGAACGTAGCCAGTTAACGAGTGGGTAAAGTTATCCATTCGGACGAAAAATGTCCACGAAAGTCAGGCACAGACCTGCAGGGCGGAACGAGATATCTCCCGCCGCTCGTATTCGGCTGGCACCAACAGCTTCAACGCATTTGGAACCGCTTCAGCGGTCATGGGAAGATTGCCGGCCAGTTCTCCATCGATCTGTACAAAAACAGAGTTGCCCGAAGAGCTGCGGCATGTCACCGATTTTGCATGCATGACGCTGCAGCCGTTCATCCGGTGTACTTGTTTCAAGGCGACAGCCACCAAATAGGGCACGTAACGCACCGCCAGGTTACCCCGAAACAGTACCACTTCGAAGTCATCGCGCAACAATGAGGCGCCTCGCGCAATTTCCAGATCGCCGCCATAGTTTCGGACCCGGCTGATCAGCGCAAAGCTAGCGGCATGGCTCTTGCCGTCCACGATCACCTCGAACTCCGGAAGGTATCGCAGTACCTGGGCAAACCCGCTGACATAGTACGCCAGCTTCCCCGCAGCCGCCTTCAGATCGAGATTGAGTCGCGAAACGACGTCCGCATCCAGACCAGCACCCGCCATACACAAGAAGCTGCGCGGCCCGGAGGTGTTCATACTCATGCTTCCGATCGCGATGCTGCGCAGCTTCATGGTTCGCACCTGGGAGGCCACCCGATCGGCATGCATGGACATGCCCATCTCACGCGCGAGGACATTCGCCGTACCCCCCGGAAGAACTCCCAGCGGGATCCCGGTTTGCAGCATCCCGTTCGCCACTTCATTGACGGTGCCGTCGCCGCCCGCAGCCAGCACGAGATCACATCCAGCCTCAATCTGCCTCGCAACCTGGGCTGATGCGCTGCCCGGTCCCGTGGTCGCCACAAGCTCTACCTTGATATCCTGACGTGCGAGCGCACCGATGGTACGTTTAAGCGAGTCTTGGTGACGCGCCAGCCCCCTGGCGATTGGGTTGTAGATCAATACAGCGCGTCTGACGTGGAGAGATTCCAAGCTCACCATTATAGGTTCTGGAATGAAGCAATCCTTGGCGGAGCGGGCGGAGGACCTGCGCAAACAGTTAGAGCACCACGAGTATCGATACTACGTTCTCGATGATCCGGAGATCTCCGATGCCGAGTACGACGTGCTCATGCGAGAGCTGCGCGATCTTGAAGGTGCTCACCCGGAACTGCGCACGCCCGACTCCATTACGGGGCGAGTCGGCGGAAAGCCGCGCGAAGGTTTCATCAAGGCACCTCACAGCTCTCCGATGCTGAGCCTCGACAATGCGCTCAATGAGGAAGAATTGAAGGAATTCGACGCGCGTGTCCGCGGTCTGTTGAAATCGGAACCTTATCAGTATGTGGCCGAGTTGAAGCTGGACGGACTTTCAATGGCCGCCTATTACGAGAAGGGCCGCTTCGAAAGAGCGCTGACGCGCGGCGATGGCAAGGTCGGTGAGGAAGTGACGGCGAACGCGCGGACAATGAAATCGCTTCCGCTCCGCCTGAGGAAACAGAAGAGGCTTCCGGATCAGTTCGAAGTGCGCGGCGAGGTCGTCATGCAACGCCGCTCGTTCGAACGAATGAACGAAGAACGCGAACGAGAAGGCTTGCCTCTGTTTGCCAATCCAAGGAACGCCGCCGCCGGAGCGCTCCGCGCTCTCGACCCGACCGTTACAGCATCGCGTCCGCTTGACTACTTCGCATACTTCCTTCTTCGCGATGGCAGGCCTTTGCTGGACAGCCAATGGGAATCGCTCGAAGCACTCTGGGACGCCGGGTTCAAGGTAAATCGCTTTCGCGCTCGCTGCAACGGTCTTGAGGAGTTGCTTGCGTTCATCCGAGAGTGGGACACGAAGCGGGAAGCACTGCCGTACGAGACGGATGGGGTTGTGGCGAAGATCGATTCGGTCGAACAGCAGGAGAAACTAGGTTGGACCGCAAAGGCGCCGCGCTGGGCAATCGCGTTCAAATTTCCGGCACGACAGGCGAAAACCATTCTCGAAGATATAGGGGTTCAGGTGGGCCGGACAGGGACTCTGACACCGGTGGCCCATCTCAAGCCCGTCAGTCTCGCTGGTGTGACAGTCTCGCGAGCAACTCTTCACAACGAAGACGAGATAGCACGTCTTAACTTACAGATAGGCGATACCGTGGTCCTCGAGCGCAGCGGTGATGTGATTCCAAAGATTGTTCGGGTAGCGGAGGAAGGTGCGCATCGCAAGCCCTTCCACATGCCCAGGACGTGCCCTGTGTGCGGGGGCCACGTGGCGCGTGACGCAGGAGAAGTAGCCAGCCGCTGCGTCAATACCAGCTGCCCTGCGCGTCTGCGAGAGTCGCTTCTGCATTTCTCCGCGCGTGGCGTCATGGATATTGATGGTTTAGGCGATGCACTCGTTGATCAGTTACTAGGCCGCGGCATGGTGCACAACATCGCCGACCTTTACTCGCTCACCGAAGACCAGTTGCTTCAGTTGGAGCGCATGGGAAAGAAGTCGGCCTCCAAAATCATTGCGAACATCGACCGTTCGCGTTCCCAGCCGTTGTCCCGAGTTTTGAATGGACTCGGGATTCCGTTCGTCGGCGAGCGAACCGCCCAGATCCTGGCTGGACACTTTGGAAGCCTGGATGCCATTGCAGAGGCTTCCGCCGAAGAATTGCAGCGTGCGGAAGAGATCGGGCCGAAGGTCGCGGACGCCATACGTCAATTCTTCAGCGAAACGCGCAACCATGAACTTGTCGAGCGCCTTCGCGATGCGGGGCTGCAGTTTACCGGACCCAAGCATGCCATCGAAGAAGGCGCTGTATCGGGGAAGACTTTCGTGCTGACCGGCACTTTCCCGACATTGAAACGAGAAGAGGCCAAGGAGCGAATCGAAACAGCTGGCGGAAAAGTCGTGGGCTCGGTCAGTTCGAAAACACAGTTCGTTGTCGCCGGCGAGGAAGCCGGGTCGAAACTGGACAAAGCGAAGGCGCTAGGCATCCCGGTCATCGACGAGGAAGAACTTCTTAAGATGTTGGAAAGTTCGCCGGCTTGACCGCCATCCAAACAAGTACCCACGCGCGGCAGAGCGGCTGGAAGCATTTTCTCGCCCTTCTCGTTGCTTGGGGCCCGCAGGGCTTATTCCTACTCGCCATTCTGGACTCCGCGGGACTTCCGGTTGTTGGCGGAGTCGATCTTCTCCTTGTGGACGTGGCCACCGATTCTCCAGACAAGGCCTATCTTGCTGCCGCTTGCGCCATAGTTGGATCACTCATCGGAAGCTCCATTCTGTTCGCGATTGCACGCAAAGGTGGTGAGTTGATGCTGTCACGCCAGCTGACGAGTTCGCGCGGCGCCCGGATGCACCGGTGGTTTGAACGTTACGGTCTGGTTACGGTATTCGTTCCCGCATTATCGCCGCTGCCGCTTCCCATGAAAATTCCTGTTTTCTGCGCCGGCGCGCTCGAAGTGCGATGGTCTTATTTTCTTAGCGTCGTTCTCGTCGCCCGGACACTCCGCTATGTTGCACTCGCCTATTTCGCTGCCCGTTACGGGGCACGAACGCTGCTCTACTTGCGAACTCACCTGCTGAGTGTCGCCATCTTTGCTCTGATTCTCGCCGCGGGGATCGTGATAGTGTTGCAGATCATGGATCGGCGTCGGCGCAGGAAATCGGGTATCGCGCCCGAAGCCGCGGGGTGATCAAAAAACGCAGTCGATGCTGAAACTGGCACTCTACCTTTTGTTCACCATAACGGCTTGTTGTGCAGCGGAGATTACGGCGCAGGAAGCATTCAACCAAGCGCAGCAGAAGATCGCTCGACAGCTTTCCGCCGTCGCGAACTACACGTGCGTTCTGACCGTTGATCGTACCCTCTACGTGGAACGGAAGCGGCCCGCCTCAGTATGCGATGGATCTGATCGCGAGTCGGAGAGGCCCTTCATGCACGATCGGCTCCGATTGGATGTTGCGGTATCGGAGGGTAACGAGATCTTCTCGTGGCACGGCGGCCGCAAGTTCTCGTCCTCGGGCGTGAACGACGTCGTGAAATCAGGACCGATTTCATCGGGCTCTTTCTTCGGCTACTTGCGGAACATTCTTTTCACGCCCGGCGTGGCAATCAGCTTAGACAAATCAGCAAGCGACGAAAAAGCCTTCAAATTCCAGTATCACGTTCCACTGAAGAGCAGCGCGTATCAGATTCACGGTCGCAAAGGGGCTTTCACTGTGCCTTATCACGGATCTTTCTCTGTCCGTCGC
>JBJMGJ010000077.1:0-7399 GCA_045807965.1 Bryobacteraceae bacterium
GAGAGCCGGTTCCAGAACGGCTTGCGGGTCTCCGATCTGACCGTTATCGATGCTGTCACAAAGGTCATTGCCGGCGCGGTTAACAAGAGGCTTGTTTCAGCCCTGATCGCAGCGGGACGGCAAACGATTGGCTTGTCTGGAATCGACGGTCTGCTGACGCGCGCCGTGCCGCTCGATCCGGCCCTCGAGTTTGTTGGACGTCCCGTCAGCACGGATGGAAAGCTGCTCGACCTGATGGAAAGCGCTGGCTACTTACCGGTCGTCGCCTGCATTGCTGGTGACGAGGCAGGCAACATCTATAACGTGAATGCCGACGTGATGGCGGTTTCCGCGGCCCTAGGCTGGCAAGCGGCGAAGCTGTTCTTTCTGACGGACGTTCCCGGCGTTAAAGACCAGGCCGGCTCTCAGTTGGCGGAATTAACCCCCTCGGACATCGACCGCCTCGTCAGCTCAGGTGTTGCCACGGGCGGCATGCAAGCGAAACTGGAGGCTGCCCGCGTCGCGCTAGAGGGCGGAGTGGAAGTGTCCATTGTTTCGGGTTCGGAACCCCGCATCATCCCCAGGCTGCTTGCAGGCGAACGCATTGGAACGCGCCTGACCGCTGCCCTGAGAGAAACCGCGGAGGCCCGCGGGATATGACGGACACGACCGTTCAGGTGAGAAAAGCAGGGATGCGAGACATACCGCCAATCCTCGCGCTCATCAACTCCTATGCGGCGGACGGGATCATGCTCCCCCGCACCGAGTTTGAGATGTCCGAGAACATCCGGGACTTCTCTGTCGCCTACGAGGGCAACACGTTAGTCGGTTGCGCGGCGCTGCACTTCTACACGCCCACCAGCGCGGAAGTCCGGTCTCTGGCTGTCCTGAAGGATCGCAAGCGCGACGGCGTGGGGAGAGCCTTGGTGGAAGCGCTCGAGGAGGAAGCGAGAGAGAACGATCTCGACTCTCTTTTCGCGTTCACCTATGTTCCGCAGTTCTTTTCGCGGCTCGGCTTCGAAGAAGTAGAACGCGGCGAATTGCCTCTCAAGGCCTGGAAAGATTGCCTACGCTGCCCGAAATTTCACAATTGTGACGAAATTGCCGTTCTGAAATACCTGAAAGAGCCGTCTTTTGCACGCTCTTCTCTCGCTAATTCACTAGCGAGTGAACTCATTCAGTTCCCTACCGTTAATCACACCACCTATCGCTAAGCAATTGGTGACGAGGTAGTTTTCGTGCCAGGGCCGAGCGCCGGTTGCAATCCATTTACCGAAAATTCTTTCTTTAACCGTTAAATAGATGTAGCTTTGCTGTGAAAGTACTATTATACTGGCGCTAAGTACTAGAAACTGATTCAGAGTACTAATAAAACTAAGGAAGCCCTTTGATATATGCGCGCTTTGACAGTCGATGTGAACAATTCGGCGGGACGGATTCTTTGCTGCACGATTTTCCGCCAAGGTGGCAGGAAATTATTAGCAAAAGGGCATATATTAAGTGACGAAGATATCCGGCTTCTGGAAACAGAAGGCATGCGCGAGGTCTGGGTCACCGAACTCGAGGAAGGCGAGGTCAGTGAGGACGAGGCGGTTATGGCCGTCGCGGAAGCAATGTGCTGCGGATCGATCGAAATCCGGCTGGCTGCGGGCGGTCGAGCCAATCTGATCGCCACAGAAGATTGCTGCCCCCTGATCGACGACGAGTTGCTGAAGCAGATTAACTGCACGAGCAGCATCGTGATCGCGACCGTCCCGAATTACCGTTACGCTCGTGCCGGCGAACGCCTCGCCACCGTAAAGAGCGCGCCTTTCGCCATTGCGAAGTCTCAACTCGAAGCGGTAGTTGGCATTCTCAAAGAACGCGGCGAAATTCTTCAGGCAAGACCAATCAGAGAGCCTGGAGTAGCGGTTCTGTACACGGATCCTGTGCAAGGCGATCGTGCCCGAACGCTTTTTGAAAGCGTGGTACGGACACGGCTGGAAAAATATGGCGCATCCGTCCGGTACTCGCTCTGCGCGATCGAAGAAGAAGACCACGTGACGCGCGCTTTGCAGCACCTGTTGAAGACGAAACCGAACAGCGTGTTGATTGCGTCCACAACGGCTCCCGCTGGCCCGGAAGACGTCGTCGGCAGATCGCTGGTGAATCTTGGAGCACACCTGGAGCGCTTCCTCGCACCCGTGGAGCCCGGAAACCTGATGATGTTGGGCTACAAGGACGACGTGCCGATTGTGTCCGCGCCTTGCTGCTACCGCTCTGCCAAACCGAACGTACTCGATTTAGTATTGCCGCCGATCCTGGCCAATTACCGCATCTCCGGCTGGGAGATTGCCTGTTTGGGTCACGGCGGACTCCTCAATTAGCCGATATTCTTCCCACCGACGGACTGGCTGTTTTTCTTCCCCTCCGGGTTTGGCGCAAACCGAGCGCGCTGAACCCGGCTTTTTTGCGCGCCGGCCGGCGGGCGATCTCGACTTGAGCGTTATCATGAGTGTCACGCATGACCGATCCGGAGCTGGACACGTTAAGCGCCGAGGTGATACGTGTGATCGCGGAGACGCAACGTATCCCGGCGGAATCCATCAAGGTAGATAGTACGTTTGAAGAGTTGAAGATCGATTCGCTGGACGGCATCAACGTTGTTTTCGCCTTGGAGAACGCCTTTCGGATCGAGATACCGGACGAGGCCATGAATTCGATGCGCAGCGTCCGCGACGTGGTAGCCGGCGTTTCACGATTGCTTTCAGAATCTCCTGTCCAGCCGGGCGAG
The DNA here is from genome assembly GCA_045807965.1 of Bryobacteraceae bacterium. GTDB lineage: Bacteria > Acidobacteriota > Terriglobia > Bryobacterales > Bryobacteraceae > Bog-105. The sequence goes on from JBJMGJ010000077.1 coordinate 2,753, forward strand.
CCGTGAACCGCGTTGCAGTCACAGGCGTAGGCGTTGTCTGTGCTTTGGGAAACGACGCCACAGAATTCGCGGCTCATCTGTTCGCCGGCGAATGCGGAATTCGACCTCTCACCGATCCCGGCCTCCCGCCCTATAAATTCGGAGCTGGTGCCGAAGCCCGAACCTTTCGTCCGTGCGAGCACTTCAGCGAGAAGGATCTCACGCTGATTGAACGATTCGTTCAATTCGCCGCAGTGGCGGCGCGAGAAGCCGTGGCTGAAAGCGGTCTGCGCTTTGAAGGCGAACTGAACGACCGTACCGCCGTGGTCACGGGAACGGGTGTGGGAGGCAAGATATCGGAGCAGGAAGGTTACCGGCGTCTTTACCAGAACGGCGACTCGCGGGTAGCGCCGCTCACGATTCCGAAAACCATGACCAATGCGGGGGCGAGTCGGATCTCGCTTGAATTTGGGATCCAGGGGCCAACCTACACGGTTGCGACCGCTTGCTCGTCCTCGAACCACGCCATCGGCCAGGCTTTCTGGATGGTTCGCAGCGGGATTGTGGACGTGGCGGTTGCCGGTGGTAGCGAGGCCGTTTTCGTAGACGGACTGCTTCGGGCATGGGAAGCAATGCGAGTTGTCTCGCCGGATGTTTGCCGGCCTTTTTCGGCGCACAGGCGCGGGTTATCGCTGGGTGAGGGCGGCGCAATGCTGGTGCTCGAGAATTGGGAACATGCTCGAGCGAGGGGCGCGAACATCCGCGCCGAAGTGCTCGGGTTTGGCATGAGTTCCGATGCGCACCACATTACGCAGCCCCGCGTGGAAGGACTTGCGAAAGCGATGAAGTGGGCGCTGCGTGACGCCCGAATCGATGCGGGACAAGTGGGACACATCAATGCGCACGGGACGGGCACGCAGGCGAATGATGCCGCCGAAGCGAGCGCCATACGCTCCGTATTCGGCAACCACGTCGATGAGGTGCTGGTCACGTCAACGAAGTCAATGCATGGTCATACGCTCGGCGCCGCTGGAGCCATCGAGGGCGTAGCTACCCTGCTTGCGCTCGAAAATGGCGCCGTACCTCCCACCGTCAATTGCATCGAGCTCGATCCAGAATGCGGACTGAACGTCGTCACCGGAAATACGCGGGCTGCCGCTTTCCCCATAGCCCTGTCAAATACGTTCGCGTTTGGAGGATTGAACGCCTGTTTAGTCCTGGCGCGTCGTGCGTAGCGTTACGCTTAGGCGTGGGCTTGAGAAAGCCGACACGTTGCGTGCCCAATAAAGATCAAAGGAATCGAATCGATGAGTTCCGCCAATGTTGCCTCGTCTCACGGGAAAGCCCTGACGTTTTCCCTGCCATCTGATCTTGGAGGAGCGGTAGAAGAGGCCCAGGCCTCGTGGGATCGGGAAAGGAAAACCGATCGACTCTGGAAGAAAGACGCATCGCTCTGGACCAGTAAAGACGAGGCGAAATGGCTCGACTGGATGGACATCGTCGGCCAGCAGCTCTCCGACGTGGCGAGGTTCAAGGCATTGGCTGCGGAGATTCGGGAGGATGGCTTCACCCATATCCTGCTGCTCGGCATGGGCGGCTCAAGCCTGGCGGCTGAGGTCTTCAGTTTGACTTGGGGTAAGCAAAATGGTTTTCCGGAGTTGCTGGTGCTTGACTCGACCGATCCGGTGCAGATCGCCTCGTTCCGGAAGAAGATCGATCCCGCCAGAACATTATTTTGTGTTTCGAGCAAGTCCGGTACTACGCTTGAGCCCAACATCTACATGCAGTATTTCTTCGATGAGACGAAGAAGATTGTGGGCGATCGCGTGGGCCATCACTTCATCGCCGTTACGGATCCGGGTTCGAAGCTCGAGGGTGTGGCGAGCCAGCTAAAGTTTCGTCGCGTTTACCACGGCAACCCCCGCATCGGCGGCCGCTATTCGGCTCTTTCAGATTTCGGCATGGTGCCTCATGCGGCGGCCGGCCTGGATACCGAGAAGTTTCTCAAGCGCGCCGCGGCGATGGAGAAAGCCTGCCGGAGCGAAAACTCGGTGGAAAACCCGGGCGTTCTGCTCGGGTTGATTCTCGGCACGGCAGCCAAGCAATTTGCCCGGGATAAAGTGACGCTGATTTGTTCGAAGTCAATCTTCGATCTTGGTGCGTGGCTCGAGCAATTGCTTGCCGAATCCACGGGAAAAGAAGGACACGGACTCATTCCGGTTGACCTCGAGCCTCTGATCGAGCCACAAGACGGCGCGTACGGAAAAGATCGCGTGTTCGCGTACATTCGTTTTGCGGGCGACGAAGACACATTGGCGCCGAATCTGGACGCGATCGCCGCGTCGGGTCAACCGGTGGTCCGGATCGTGATCAACGACCTGTATGATCTCGGCGCCGTCTTTTTTCAATGGGAGATTGCTACCGCGGTAGCGGGTTCGGTCATCGGCATTAACGCCTTCGATCAGCCTGACGTGGAGGCGAGCAAAGTGGTGACTCGCGACCTGACTTCAGCGTTCGAAAAAACGGGTTCGCTTCCACCGGAACAGCCAATTCTGAAAGGCGAAGGCTTGAAGATCTTCACCGATGAAGTCAACGCGAAGCAACTCGGCGGCGACGGCCGGACTGTTGGCGCCCTCATCCGTCAACATCTCGACCGCATCCACCCGAACGACTACTTTGGATTGCTCGCGTACATTCCGATGTTCCCGCAGTATCACGACAAGCTACAGCAAATGCGGAAAGCGGTTTTGGAGTCGAAAAAAGTTGCCACCGTGGTAGGCTTCGGGCCGCGGTTCCTGCACAGTACAGGCCAAGCGTATAAGGGCGGACCCAACTCGGGAGTGTTTCTTCAGATCACGTGTGACGAAGCGGAAGACTTACCCGTTCCCGGGCAAAAGTATACGTTCGGAGTGGTGAAAGCTGCACAAGCAAGAGGCGATTTCCAAGTCTTGATCGACCGCAAGCGGCGTGCCCTGCGAGTCCACCTCGGCGACGACGTCGCGAGCGGGCTGAACCATCTTTGCGATCTGGTGTGCGCCGCGGTTGCGCATTAGCCGACTCCCCGACCCAGAGAGCCGGGCATAAGGTACCGCCGACTTTAATCAGTCGGCGGGAAGGCTGAAGTGAAACGTCGAGCCGACGTTCACCTGAGAGTCCACCCAGATACGCCCGCCATGCCGCTTCACGATACGCTCGCAAAGAGCGAGTCCCAGTCCGGTGCCCGGTATGTCGGCGCCATGGAGGCGCTTCAACGGATGAAAGATTTGGGACCGATATTCAGCCGGTATGCCCTCGCCGTTATCCGCAACCGAGAATATGAAATCGCCATTCCTTTGGACAGAGGTGATCCGGATCTCGGCCTTCACCCCCGGGCGAACATACTTCAGGGCATTGGCGACAAGGTTCTGCGTCAACTGCACGAGCTGGACCAAATCCCCGACCACTGCCGGCAGAGACTGTTCGAGGACGATGGTAGCGCCGCTTTCCTCGATTTGGACATGAAGACTTCGCAGAGCGGTCTCGAGCACCTGATTCATACAGATGCGAGAACGTTCGATGTCCCCATTTCCGACCTGCGCGTAACGCAACAACGAGTCCACTAAACGCTGCATGGACTTTGCACTTTCGACGATGCCTTCCAGGAGTTCACCCTCTTCGGTGGACAACCGCTCGTGCGCGTTTCTATGGACGAGTTCCGCGAAACCGCTGACCCCCCGAAGAGGAGACTGCAAATCGTGGGCCACGGTATGTGCAAAGTGAAGCAGTTCTTCGTTGGAGCGCTTCAGCTCGCCCGTTAATCGTTCTCGTTCGTGTTCGGCTCGCTTTCTTTCGGTGATGTCGCGCGCTAACGATAGAATGCGAACCGGCTCCGCACCGCCGTCGTTAAGCGGGGCGACCACTACTTCCCACCACTTTGGCGTTCGGCTGAGTGTGGAACAAAACGCTTCGAATCGCGTCGTGCGGCCCTCACGGGCAGCGGCGATGGCACCCTCGGCCTTTTCCTGACTTCCAGCCCAGTCTTCGGCCCAAACGTTGAAGAAGCCGGCGCCCAGGCGATTGCCGCTCACAGGCGGGCAACTTGCCTGGTCCCTCGTGATTACGCGACCTTCGAGGTCCATCACCGTGACATGATCCGGGCTACTTGCGAGGATACTGCGAGTGAACGCTTCGCTCTCCTTTAGCTCCTGAATCGCGCGGTGTCGCTCGACCGCAGACCAGATTCGATCCACCGCCTTACGGACGAAGGCAAGATCTGATTCAGTCCAGATGCGCGGAGTCGGATGGTGAATGAAGAGCATGGCGGAGCAGCGACCCTGCGCCATGAGGGGAACGTTGATGAATGCCCGAATCTGCAGTGCTTCCCAGCGCTCAGCTTCGTTCGCGGTCATAAGATGGGTGCGGACATCCGAGACCGAGAGAAACTCTCCCCGCCTGAAACGGCCGGAAAGATCTTGACCGTAGTCTTCCACTCGATACTGTCCGACAATGCTCGGAACCGTGCCGTCTCCCCAGTCCCCTTTGATCGTCAGAAACTCTCCGGATGCATCGACAGTACCGTAGCCCGCGCGACTCGTCCTGAGCGTATCGGCGACGATCTTCATACAAGCGCCGATCAGAGATCGGATGTCGCCCAGATTGCGCATCTGATCGCCGATGGCGAGCAAAGCC
>JBJMGJ010000078.1:0-4031 GCA_045807965.1 Bryobacteraceae bacterium
AAGCTTTGCTCTGGAGCAGTTATGCCGTCGGGATGGAGGTGCCCGGGAAGAGCGCTCTATTCTTCCGAGTAGTGCTCGAGTTCACACCGAATGCGATCTATGACAGAGCGATCGCGTACTCGTTGAAGGTGACGGGCGCGAACAAAACGATCTCGCAGATTAAGGTCAATGCTGAGCTGCGTCGCGGTACGCAGCCATTCGCGCATGGCCAGATTGTCGCGTTTGTCCGTCCTGAAATGGTTCCGATGAATCTCAGCGAGATCGCTGCGAGTGATCGAAAACCGTTTGCTGGAAAGATTGCTCTCGTGGTGGGCGCAAGCCGTGGTCTAGGCGCAGCGATCGCCGCGTCTCTGGCCTCGGGCGGCGCGCATGTAGTCGCGCTCTCGCGGTCTAAGCCTGCCTGGACCGAGAGTCTTCCAGAACAGGTCCGAGCGAGCATCTCTAGCGAGGGCGCAGATGCAGCGGATGCGGATGCTTTGAGCCGGTTAAGCGCGTTGGTTCGGCAACGTTTCGGCCGTCTCGATTTGCTTATCTGCAGTGCATTCCCGGCGATCCCATCACTTCGTCTCGAAGAGAACGCTGCCGAGAGAATTCGTGCCTACCTGGCACGTTCGACCGACTTGGTAGTAGCCCCGTTGTGTGCGTTTCTGCCCTTGCTTCAGGAGAGCAGAGGCTGCTCCGTAATTGTGTCGTCCGTCGCTGTGGAAAAACCGGTTCGGGATTGGCCTCACTATGTCGCGGCGAAGCATGCTATCGAAGGCCTAGGACTTGTGGGACCACTTCAGTATCCCGAGACGGGCTGCTTGATCGTTAGGCCGGACAAGCTAATGACCGATATGACAAATACGCCTATGGGACGCCAGAACGCGACCTCACCGCTGACTTATGCAGCGCAAATTTGTCATGCTCTCGAGACGCCGCCCGCTCCGGGAACGTCGCGAATTTTTCATGGGAGTGACAGTGAGTAACAGTCTCAGAGGCTCTCTTGCGCCGTTACACTGGAAGAGTTGCCTATGACGAATGGATGGGCGGGACTGTGAAACTCGCGGAAGCTCTGTCGATTCTTCGGAAGGCGCCGGCCGAGGGCGCGCCTCTGAAAGTCCTGCTGGCGTGTGGCTTTACGCCTCTTCATCTGCAGAATTTTTTAGCTGCTCATCTGCAGCAAACGAATTCTGATCGCAAGGTTGAGATTTCCGTCGGACTGTTTGAAGACATTCCGGGGACGCTCAAATTGTTGGGGAACGAAGGAGTGCAGTCCGGCGCGCTTGTGCTCGAGTGGTCTGATCTCGATTCCAGGCTTGGTTACCGTCACCTCGGAGGTTGGGGGCAACGAGTTGTTCCGAACATACTCGAGAACGTCAAGGCCAGGCTCAAGCGTTTCGAAAGCTTGATCGGCGACATACCCTCGAGTGCGACGTTGGCCGTGTCGCTGCCGACGCTTTCGCTTCCACCTGGTTTCCATACAGCAGGCTGGCAAGTCAGTGAAGCGGAACTGGCCTTGCATGAGTTGGCCGTCAACTTTGGACGTAATCTTGCCGCTCATCCCTCAGTCGCGATCGTAAACGAGCAAAGACTCGACGCCGATTCGCCGTTTTCGGCGAGGTACGATTTCCGCGCGGACCTCAACACCGGGTTTCCGTACAGCCTGCCGCACGCCGAGGTTCTGGCAAGGGCACTCGCTGCTTTGCTGATACCGCGGAGGGCCAAGAAGGGCTTAATTACGGATTTAGACGATACGCTGTGGGCCGGACTTATTGGCGAAGTAGGACATGAGCAAGTCTCGTGGGATCTCGCGAGCCACACTCAATATCACGGTCTTTACCAGCAGATGCTCGGTGCTCTGGCGGATCAGGGTGTACTGATTGCCATTGCAAGTAAGAACACCGCGGAAATCGCGCAAAAGGGTCTGGCGCGAACTGATCTGATGATCTCGGGCGAGAAGATCTTCCCGATTGAAATTCATTGGGAGCCAAAGTCCGGTTCCGTATCGCGCATTTTGAAGGCCTGGAACATTGGGGCTGACAGCGTTGTGTTCGTTGATGACAGCCCGATGGAACTCGCCGAGGTGCAGGCCACTCATCCGGATGTGGAATGCCTGCTGTTTCCAAAATCGGATTACCAGGCCGGCTTTGCGTTCCTACAGAAACTCCGCGATCTGTTCGGAAAACCGCGACTGTCGGAAGAAGACAGTTTCCGGCTTCAGAGTATTCGCCACGGACAGCAGTTCCAGCAGGCAACGGAAGGTGGTGACTCGACCGAACAGTTGCTGGCCGCCGCGGACGCGCATCTGCTGCTCGAATACAATCCTCCGGCCAGCGACAAGCGGGTTGTAGAACTGGTGAACAAAACAAACCAGTTCAATCTCAACGGATTGCGTTTTACGGACGGCGAGTGGCATGAACCTGCGGGCGATCCCAACACGATCACTCTCGCGGTCACCTATCAGGACAAATTTGGGCCGCTTGGCAAGATTGCTGTCGTCCGAGGCACGAAAGAAAACAGCGCAGTGCGCATCAACGCCTGGGTTATGAGCTGCCGGGCGTTCTCGCGCAGGATCGAGCATCAGACGCTGCTTCAACTATTCGAGCGATACGCGGCCGAAACGATCGCCTTCGATTTTGCTCCCACTCCGAAAAACAAGCCGATTGCGGATTTCCTCCGCGATTTATTGAATGAGGAGCCGGTGAGCGGCATCGTTCTGACCCGCGAGAAATTCAACGAGAAGTTACCCAAGCTTTATCACCAAGTACTCAACAAAAATGGATAATTCAGAAACCCGACTAGTACAAATTTTCGAGAACGTATTCCCCGACCTGCCCACTGATCGCATCCCCAACGCGTCTCAGGATTCGGTCCAGAACTGGGACTCAGTGGCGGCTATCACGCTGATGAACCTGATTGAAGAAGAGTTCGGCATTCAGATTGACTTCGACGACTTAGGCGAATTGACATCATTCCAAAAAATACTTGCCTATGTAGAGGGCAAGGTTGCTCAAACAGCCTAGAGCGGAATATCGCTCATGATCTCCGTCGCGCGCGCTCGCGATCTTCTGAAACATAAGCTGGTCAAGAATGCGGGCGCACTCGTAGTAGTGCAGATGAGCGCGTTTGCCGCCCCACTTCTGGTTCTTCCGTATCTTACGCGGATTTTAAGCACCGATCATTTCGGGCTGATCGCCTTTGCGACGTCGTTCAATTTCTACTTCATTACGCTTGTCGAGTACGGATTCAATCTAACGGCCACGCGCCGAATTGCCGTTCATCAGGACGATCCGGAGAAGGTCGCCAAGATCTGCTCGTCCGTTTATGCCGCGAAGGCTCTGCTGACCCTGCTCGGCTTTGTCCTCATGCTTGCCGTCGTATTCGCTACGCCCAAGCTACGGGCGCATGTGGGGCTGTTCTGTATCAGCTATTTGACTGTTATCGGCGACTTGCTCTTTCCGCTGTGGCTTTTCCAGGGACTCCAGAAAATGGAGAACCTCGTCTGGCGCGATTTGGTCACTAAGTTTCTCTCGCTTTCGCTGGTTTTTGCGTTCGTACGGAAAGATAGCGACTTCATGCTGGCCGCACTTTTCCAGGCAGGGTCTCCCCTCGTAGCGGGCATTGTCGGCCTCATCACCGTGCCCATTGTTGCAAAAGTGCGATTAGTTCGGCCCAGCATGGAGGAGACGATCACAGCTCTTCGGGAAGGGTGGCCCGTATTCTTATCGATGGCTGCCTTTACACTCTCCTCTTCCACGAGTATCTTTCTCCTGGGATTGCGTTCGGGACCGACAGATGTGGCATACTACATTGCCGCGTACCGGCTTGTGGTGGCGATTCGCGCGTTGGTTGATCCGGTGAAAACCGCTATCTACCCGCACATCAGTCATATGGCTGCGAACTCGCGACAAGATGCTGTGGCTTTCCTGCGCAAATACGGTCTGCTTCTTGCCTCACCATTCCTGGCCGTCTCGCTCATGCTGTTGTTATTTGCGCCGATGATTGTGAGATTGCTCTACGGTGCGAAGTATCAGCCGACGATCCTGCTG
>JBJMGJ010000079.1:0-11946 GCA_045807965.1 Bryobacteraceae bacterium
GCTCTGACAAACCCCGAGCGCCACGTCTCAAAGACATACCTGGTCAAAGCAGGAGGACTGCTGACGGATGCTCAATTGAAGAATCTGGCTGAAGGGGTTCAACTAAGCGACGGCATGACGCGCCCGGCCATCGTGCGACGGCAGCGCGATTCCGCGAAGTACACCTTTCTCGAAATGACGCTGACCGAAGGGCGCAATCGTCAGGTTCGCCGCATGCTCGAGGCAATCGACAGCAAAGTGTTGAAGCTTGTCCGAGTCAGCCTTGGGCCTTTAACGCTCCAAGGTCTACAAATTGGCAAGTGGCGGAATTTGACGGAGGCGGAGCTGGCGGCGCTGCGCCGCGCCGGCGGGCTTACACGTAAGTCTTAAACTCGACGACGTCGCCGTCCTCAATCACGTATTCCTTGCCCTCTGTTCTCAGCTTTCCCAGCTCTCGCGCGCGCGCAAATGAACCCGCGGCAACCAGGTCATCGAAGGAGACGCACTCCGCGGAGATGAAACTCTTCTCAAAGTCGGAGTGGATGACGCCGGCCGCTTGCGGAGCTTTGTCCCCCGCGTGAATGGTCCAGGCTCGAGTCTCTTTTTCCCCCGTGGTTAAGTATGTTCTGAGCCCAAGCAGGTGGTAAGCCTCCTGGATCAGTTTGCTTGCACCCGTGTCCGTCACGCCCAAGTCGGCAAGATATTCTGCGCGTTCCTCCGCCGAAAGTGTCACGAGTTCTGATTCAATTTCGGCCGAAACGACCACGGCGCTGGTGTCATGGTGCTCGCGAACGTAGCTTCGCACCTGCTGAACGAATTTGTTGTTGTCCGCGGTCGCCAAATCTTCTTCTGCGACATTACAGGCGAAGAGGGTCGGCTTGGCAGTGAGAAGAAAGAAACTCTTCACGGTGGCCTTCTCTTCGGGGCTGAGATCAAGAGTGACGATGGTCTTGCCCGTGTTCAAGTGTGCCTCGAGCTTTTCGAGCAACTCGACTTCCTCGATCGCTTTCTTGTCTCCGCTTTTGGCAGCTTTCTGGCTCTTTACTTTTCTCTTCTCGACAGACTCCAGATCGGCCAGAACGAGTTCGGTGTTGATGATCTCGATGTCGCGAACCGGATCGACCGTGTCCATCACATGCTCGATGTTCGAGTTTTCAAAACAGCGGACGACTTGAATAAGAGCGTCCACTTCACGGATGTGTCCAAGAAATTGATTGCCCAGTCCTTCGCCTTTGCTCGCGCCTTTGACCAGACCCGCTATGTCGACGAACTCGAATACCGCCGGTATCACTTTCTGTGATTTGCTTAGGTTCGACAGCACTTCGAGGCGGTCATCTGGTACGGTAACAACGCCTGTGTTCGGCTCAATCGTGCAAAAGCGGTAGTTCGCGGCCATCGCCTTACGCGATTGCGTCACCGCGTTGAATAAGGTGCTCTTCCCTACGTTGGGGAGACCCACAATTCCGGCAGTTAACATTCCTCTTCATCTTCGCGTACCCGGAACCCTCATCCTGGTTGGATGCAATTATGAAGAGTGCAGTTCGAAGAGGAGCTTGCCCGCGTTTTACCTCAGGATCTGCCGAATCGAGAACGCCTGATATCGCTGGGCGGGAAGCACCTGCAGATGATTTCTGTTGCCAATGAGTACATGAACCTGACGCGGATCGTGAGCCCTCAGGAGGCGGCGATCAAGCACGTATTCGACTGCGTTGCACCTTGGCGGTTCTTCGAATCGTCAGCGCGCGTGCTGGATGTAGGAACAGGAGCCGGCTTCCCGGGGATACCACTGGCCATTATCTTGCCCCAGGTGCGTTTTACCCTTGCGGAGTCGATCGGAAAGAAGGCGCGATTTGTCGAATCAGTCATCGACGCGCTAGACCTGTCGAATGCCGCAGTGATTGCGGACCGGGCCGAATCTGCGAGCGCGACTCAAAGAGCCGACGTCATTACCGCCAGAGCTGTAGCTCCGATTGACCGCCTGATCACTCTGTTCCAAAAACCATTGAACGCGGGGATCCGGCTACTGCTCTTCAAAGGTCCGGATGTGGAAACCGAAATGGCGGAAGGGAAGATGGGCCGTATCCGCGGACAGGTACTCTGCCGATACGATCTGCCGGAGGGATTCGGCTCGCGCGCGTTAGTGGAACTGAAGCTCAGAGGCGCTGAACGCGCAATGCTTCGTAAGCAAGCCAGAGCCAACCGGCAATGAACGCGACTCCGCCAATGGGTGTGATGGCGCCCAAAATCCTGATCCCAGTGAGAGACAGCGCGTACAGGCTTCCGGAAAATACGAGAATGCCGAGAAGCAGAAGGCCGGCCGTGCGGTTTGCTCCGGAGATTGTGATCACGTTGCTGCGCGCCAGGATGGAAATGCACAAGATGCCGAGCGCATGCACGAAATGATAAAAGACGGCCTTCTCATAGACCGACAGCGAATACGCGTCCAGTCGAGACCGCAATCCATGAGCACCAAAAGCTCCAGCGGCCACTGCAAGCGCCATTAATACACTTCCTACGACGGTCCAATTCATCAATTCCGTTGTAGCAAGTCGAAGCGTTTAGCACTCAAACTGCACGATTACTGAAGACTGAGTTCCTGCCGTAGAGTGAGTCGAACAGGGCGCCGTCCGCCTTCAGCATATCGACAAACATGGCCGGATGCTCCGGCTGAGCGTCGATTGTTCTTCCCAGCTTTGCGGGGAGGTCGTCCATGCTGGAGACGATTCCCATCTCTTCGGCAGCGATAATCGCGGCGCCGCGGCTTGAGGCTTCGGGTTCCAGGCATTCAACGGCGGGATGATCCAGTGCATCTGCCATCATCTGGAGCCAAACGCTGGAACGAAGCAGGGCGCCCCCCGACGCAATCACCTCATCCGGCACGGCGAATGGGCGGCTCAATAGCATATAGATTTGTTTGAATCGAAGCGAGACGCTTTCGAGGCAGGCATGGAGGATATCGACGGGGGAAGTGGAAAGGCTGATGCCCATGATGGAACCGCGGAGATCCGGCCGCCAATAGGGAGATCGCTCCCCTGCGAGATAGGGAAGCACAGTCAGGCCATGGGAACCTGGCGCGCGTCCGGCAATCTGATCCTCGGCATCTTCGGGGAGACGGAGGACACGGCTCGCCCACCGGAAGATTTCGCCGCCATTCGAAGTGGCGCCCCCCAGGATGAAGCGCTCCCGATTTACCCGGTAACACCAGATACCCGCAGGGATCGTAACGTTCCGCTGCTTCACCACTACACGCATTGCACCAGTGGTTCCCACCATCATGGCAAAGCGCTTCGGCGTGGTGCAACCGCTGCCGACACTGTTGCAGGCCCCATCGCCATGGGCCGGGTACCAGGGAATCCCGTCCAATAAGGGCCAGCGTTTGGCAAATTCCGGCAACAAGGAATTACACGGCTCGTCGAGCGATTCTATCGGAGGGAGTTGGTCGTGAGGTATATCTAACGCCTCCAGAAGTTCCTCGCAATAGTCATTCTTGCGATGGTCCCAGATCCCCGTGGCCGAAACCATCGAAGTCGATTCCAACTCCCGCCCACAGAATGTTTTCAGCAGGAACTCGCCGGGAGAATACCAGCGGACCGTTTTCGAGAACGCGTCCGCATGGTTCTCTTTCAGCCAAAGCAGTTTTGCCGGCCAGTAGCTTGTGTGCGGCATGCAGCCGGTGATGGCGTGAATCCAGCCCGGATCGAAAATGTCGATCAGCTGATCCATTTGTTCCAGGGACCGGGTGTCAAACAGATGCACGATGGGCGTTGTGCAATTTCCGTCGCGATCAATACCAAGGAAGCAGTGCCAGAAGGTACTCATCGCGACTCCCGCTGCCTTTAGCCCGCGTTGCGCCATTTGGGCGTGAAGAACGTCAAGACAAGCGCAGGCCAACTGAACGAGCAGGGCAGGGTCCACTTCTACGCTTCCGTCGACCTTCGTCGTCAGTTCATATTTCTTCTGGAATCCAACGCCTTCGAACTGGGAGAACGTATCGTCGAAAAGTAGGGCCCGAACGCTGGACGTACCGACGTCGATTCCAACAATGTTGTTCGCGACAGGCACTTAATAGGTGTCCTTCCCCGAGGACGCCCGAATGGAGGGAGTCTTCAGAATTTCCAGCAGGTTGTTGTAGCCGTCGGTCCAGGTACGCAGATCTGTTCTGGAGAGCAAAGGCTCACTGTGAACCTTTACCGTCGCGTTGTCGAGAACCGTGTGATTGTTCGTAACGAGTACCCAGTCCGAAGCCAATGTTCCCTCTTCCGGATTGGCGTGATTCCTGGCCAGGACGGCATTCATATGGATAGAGTCGGCCAGTCGTTTGACGACGGGTCCGAGATCCAGGAAGTCGTTCGAAACGTGGAACGCCAGAACACCACCTTGCTTCAGATGTCGTCGGTAAAGCCCCATCGCCTCGCGCGTGAGAAGGTGTACCGGAATGGCATCACCGGAAAAGGCATCAAGGGCAAGCACATCGAAGGGTGGGGAGTTGTCGCGCACGAGAGACAAACGGGCATCACCGGGGACAATGGTTATCGTCGCCGGCGTTTCTCGAAGATACGAAAAAAGAGAGTTCGCAAGGTCGATCACCTGCGGATTCAACTCATAGAATCGGAACTGATCACCTAGTTTGCCATAGGCCGCAATTGTTCCCGCTCCGAGACCCACGACGCCCACCCGTTTGGGACCGTCAAAACATTCGCGAAGCACGATGCCAATACCGGATTCGGGACCATAATATGTGGTGGCATGGCGACGTAAAGGCAATTGAACGTACTGCGAACCGTGCTCAATGATGCCATGAAAGAGCGTACGCGTCTGGGTAGCTCCGGTATGAGGGGACTGAACGACCCGGAGCGAACCGTAGAAGCTGCGCAGGAGAGCGAGAGTGTTTTCGTGGTACGCCTTGACGTTATTCGCGACGACGGCCAGCATGCAGCTGGTAGCGGCGAGAGTTCCCAACCGTAAGAGCCAGCGATTGTCACCCCAACCTGAAACCACAGTAAGTAGCGGCATCGCCACCAACGTAATAGGTAATTCGTAAATACCGCGGAAAAGCTGAGGTGCGAGCACGCCCACCAGAATTGATCCGGTTGCTCCGCCGGCCGCAATCATCAGGTAAAACCCGGAGAGTTCGTTGGCCTCGGGTCGTAGACGCGCCAACTCGGCGTGACAGTAGAAGCAGCAGATGAATAGCCCGCCCAGGAAAACCGGGACGCTGACCTGGATTGCTTCGACCGAGTTAACGTCGTAGCTTGCATAACCGAGGATTCCCAGGGCGAACAGAACCAGCCCGAGAAGTAAATCACGCCGAAGCCTCATTGGGCGATTGAAGGCGACGATAAAAGTTATTAAATAAACGGCCAGAGGCAGCACCCACAGCAACGGCACGGCCGCGACGTTCTCGTCCAGGTGATTGGTGACGGAGAGTAGCAGCGCAGAGCTGCAGCAAGCCAACGAAAACCACGCAAGCCGGCGTGTAGGCAAGATCCAGATCCGCTCTGCCGCATTGTTCTGAGTTGTGTTGTTCCGCAAACGCCAGGTTCTCCAGGTGACCCAGGTACTCAGCGAAGCAAAAACCAGATACGCCCAGCTCCAGATTTTTGCCTGGATCGATATTTCAAGGCGTGGTTCAACAACAATCGGATAGGCAAGCAACCCGCAGAGCGAGGCGAGGTTCGAGAGGGCAAAGAGGCGATGTGGCGCTCTTGCGCCTTCTTGAGCCAACCACTGCTGAAGCAGCGGACTCGTTGAAGTCAACGCCAGCAGGACCGGTCCTACTGTCACGGTCAGCATGAGGAGAATAGACGACGCCGGGTGATCAGAAGCGCTCCTGCTCCAGCGCTCGCCGGGCCCGACGGGCAGCAGCAAACACGACAAAACCAGTAACAGGGTGTGAACGATACATTGCGCTAAGCTGTCCAGGCGAAGCGTCGATACACGGGTGTACCAGTAGCCGAGAAGGAGGGCCGCTTGATAGAAGACCAGGCAGGTGGCCCAAACCGCGGAGGAGCCCCCGAACCAGGGAAGAATTCGCTTGGCTACCAAGGGCTCGATGGTGAAAAGCAGAAAAGCGGAAAGGAAGATGGTAGCGGCGTAAGGAGCCACGGTGCCCGCCATTCTGGAGGGAAAAGGAATTTTCAACGTAGCGGACAAACTTTTAGGCTATCTAATGTACGGTAGAACCTTGATATACTGGCGCACGCTCTCAGGTTCGTAGCTGCGCAGGCCGAAAGCATTTCGGGGGAAAAGCCGTGATTGTCACCGCTCAGCAACACATCCAGAAAGAACAAATTCGACATCATCCTGAAGCGCAGGGAGTTTTCTCTTGGCTGCTCTCCGCGATCACTCTGGCCACCAAGATGGTCCAGGCAAAGATACGCCAAGCCGGGCTGCTAGATGTACTAGGAAGCGCCGGCGAGACCAATGTTCAGGGCGAAACACAGCAGAAATTAGATGTTTACGCCAACCAGGCGCTGCTTCACTGCCTGAGTACGCGTGATTCGGTAGCGATGCTTGTCTCGGAAGAGAATGAAGAGCCGGTCACATTCGACCGCCAACCTGGGACCGGCAAATACATTGTCGTCTTCGATCCGCTCGATGGTTCCTCGAATATCGACGTCAACGTCAGTGTCGGCACGATCTTCTCTATCTATCGGCGTCCGGATAGCCACGATGACGGTCATCATACTTGCCTTCAGCCGGGCTCGAAACAAGTGGCTGCTGGTTACGTGGTTTACGGCTCGTCGACCATTTTGGTCTATACAGCCGGGAATGGCGTTTTTGGGTTCACCCTCGATCCAGCGATCGGAGCCTACGTTCTGAGTCACGATAACCTTCGAATGCCGAAGCAAGGTTCGTATTACTCAGTGAACGAAGGGCAAGCGCACACATTTCCCGACGAGTATCGGGAGTACCTCACACGGTTGCGTTCCGGCGCTTTAGGCAGGAGTTACAGTTCGCGGTACGTGGGCTCTCTGGTCGCAGATTTCCACCGCACGATGCTCAAGGGTGGTGTGTTTCTCTACCCGCCGACCAAAAGTTATCCGCGGGGCAAATTACGGCTTCTGTACGAGGCAAGTCCGTTGGCTTTCATTGCGGAACAGGCCGGGGGTATGGCCACAGATGGCTGCAACCGGATCCTTGATATTCTGCCCACAGACATTCATCAGCGAACGTCACTGATCCTTGGCAGCCGCGTCGAAGTGGAAGCGTTTCGCAAGGAGTGCTGACGGCCTCAGCGGGTGAGGCACTGAATTATTAGCGAAGCAGCAGTACGGCACCGTCGCGCGGTCCGATGGTGATCGTCAGCCGGCGGCCCTCCACCTGTGGCCGTTGTTTGCCCCAGAGGTTAGAGGCACTCTGGAACTTCGGCCCGTTCGCGTCGATTGTGATTCTGCTTGTCCGCGGTGTTCGGGTGGGATTTGTAATCCAGAGATAAGTCCCTCCTGCCCCCGTATGGAGCCTCGCTTGTGTGGCGGTGTTGTCTGTTGTGAGGTACGGCCGAACATTTCCCAGTCTGACCAAATTCGCGAAAAAGGCCTTTGTATCGGAGGAAGGGTGAAGATAGTATCCAGCCCCGGGAAACGTGCCGATCAAGAGCGTGCGTCCGTTTCCGGGATGGTTCTCTACCGCTGCGACATGACCATTCTCGTAGTGCCCGACCGGGCGCCCGCCCGCCGGCTCGTATTCCTGAAGGAAGTAGCGGCCCTTGATCTTGTGACTGTTCACTTCGAGAGTTAGATCGTCGAGAAGATCCGGCGTGAATTCGACGTAGCTTTCGCGAACTCCGAACAATTGATCGAGGCCGTAGTTGGGCTGAGTTGCACCCGCTCTCCCGCCATCGCCGAAGTAGGCCGGAAGGCCTTCGCTGATCAGGGTTCCGCCGCCCTCGACGTAAGCCTTGAGCTTGGCAACGGTGTCTTTCTTCAGCATTACAGGATAGGGAAGATAAACAAGCTTGTATTGCGCCAGATCGTCGACCGCCACAAAGTCGGCCTGGATATTGGAATCGAAGAAAGCCTGGTACGCGCCCCTGACCGATTGCGCGTAGAAGTCGGTATCACCCTGCTGAATGTAATTGAACATCTCGGATTCGGGTACGTACACGATCCCGACATCGCCCTTGACCGGGTGAGACTTCCAGATCTCCGGGTGCGCATTTGCCCAACGCGCGATCGTTCCTGCCATTTCGGCACGAGGCGTGACGGAGCCGTCCATTCCGAACGCACCAAAGGCGCCGAAGAGCGGGCCGTCGAGGAGCGGCCTCCAGCGGGGATACAAGATGCCAGTCGCACCCCCGGCACAGGAGACGAGATTCCAGAGCCGTACGTCGGTTTCGTCGGGAATGCGTCCGTCGTCACGGGGCCTGTCGATGACCTGCGGCTGCATCCACAGCGGTCCAGCCTCCGCCTCGGCATGCCAAAACGGCTTGCCGCGCGCGCCGGCTCGTACAAGATCTACCGCCTGATACTGACGCCAAGGCGCATCGCCTTGCCGTGAGGCTACAAAGGTGAAACCCCAAAGGTCGACCTCTTTTGCGGAACGCCATTCGTCGTGCGCACTTGACGGCATCGAATCAAGCGTCCCTGCCACACCGTGCGCGGAGATCAGATGGTTGGGATCGTGCTTGCGAAACAACTCGACACGCCAATGCAGTAAATCAAAGGCGTCGTCCAAGCGAAACTGCAGCCAATCGAGACTATCCGAATATCCACCAAAGGTGTACGGTGGCTCGACATCGTCCCAGCTAGCGTAGCTATACCGATGCCACGCCTTTGCAACGCTCTCCAGTGACCCGTAATGGTTGCGTGCCCAGTCACGCAGCTTTCGCTTTGTCCAATCGCAGTAGCAGTACATCTTCTTCGGACTGCCGCCACCGTATGTATTCTCGTTCCACAGGTCATAACCGAGCAGCGCGGGGTGACCGCGGTAATGCTCGACGAGCGCGACGAGAAACTTTTCGGCGGCCGCTTTTACCTCGGGGTTGTCCAGGCACAATCCGGGAAACCCGCCCGTGGCGCTGCTGCCGCCAATGGTGCTGTTCTGTACTGTTCCGTCACTTGCGACGTAACGGGCTTGCGGGTATTTGTGGAACATCCATTCCGGGGCCGCTGTAATGAGTTCAGCGATGACGACTTTGATGCCGTTTTGCGCGGCCAGGTCCATCATCCTGTCGTAATCGCGCCAATCGTACTTGCCGGGCGCAACCTCGATGGCCGACCATATGAACCAATGCCGAAACGTGTTCATGCCCATGCGAGCCGCCGTTTGGTGATCGCGGGCCCAATCCTGTTCGGGCGGGTTGGACTTTCGGAAATAAACGGCCCCGTAGGGGAAAACAGGGACAGTTTGGTTCACCTGGCCCATAGCGATCTGGCACGCGACAGCCAGGACCGCAGCAATACGATATCTTGCTGCCACGTAGCTTCCTAAAAGTAAAGCTTGAGACCGAGTTGAATCTGGCGGCCGGTCGCGGTGCCGCTAGATAGCTTTCCAAATTGCGGATTGTTGGAATTGCAGACACTTCCCGCGGCACCGATACATGTCAGAGTCGGACTGTTGGCCGAGGGCAAAAAGAAGGTGGGTGTATTCGTGAAATTGAAGAATTCGGCCCGGAACTGAAGCATTGTTCGCTCATTGAAGTAGGTGTTCTTGAACAAAGAAACATCCGCGTTCTTTGAGCCGGGGCCGCGCGCTACTCGCCTGGCCGCATTGCCGAACTTTGTTATCGGCGCGCCGGTGGAACTCCGGACTGTACCCGGGACTGCGAACGCCGCAGGGTTGAAGTATGCGTCTACGCTCGCGTTGTCCAGCACCATCGGCTGGCCGACGAGGCGGTCAGCAACGTTGAAGGTATTGAAGATCCCGGTCGGCAGCACATTGGTGCGAATATCGGTAGGGAAGCCTCCTCGCAGTGTCACGATCCCGTTGATTTGCCATCGGCCGAGGATTTTTGCTGTTGCTCCATTGGAAAGCCATCTCTTTCCAGGCCCGAAGGGCAATTCGTAGGCAGCGCTACCCGAAAAGATCTGCGGCACATCAATGGGTGCATAGGAGCGCTCGAGCGAGATATTGTATGAATCCATTGCGGCGCTAGTTCCTCCGTTTTGGGTGTACGCATCTGGTCCAGCTCCGCCCGATTCAAGATTTTTCTGGACCGTGTAGTTCACCAGAAGCGCCAAGCCCTTACTTGTGCGCTTCTCAATCCGGAAATTGCCTGAATTGTAGTTGTTTGAGGCTGTCGAGAATGTTGTCAGAATCGTGCCGTTGATATTGGGAAATGGCCGGTTCGCTTGGCTGGTGGCGCCGACAAGGGCTTGGCTAAACGGGATCTGGTTCTGGTTGATGAATAAGCTAGACAGATCACGGCCGATCGCGCCGCTATATGAAGCCTCAAGCAGGATCGAAGGTGTGACTTGATACTGCAAGTCGAGGTTGAACTGGTGCAGCATCGGATTCCGGGCCTGTTGAAAACCGGCCGTGCGGATAGTTGTGCTCAGCGGATTCGACGCCGTAAATGAATTCAACGAAGGATCTGTTGGCGAGACTCTAATTGGGGTGTTGATGGTAAAAGGCGGGGTTACGGTTCTAGTGGCAGAAACACTGGGCACCGAGACCGTCGGCACATTTGGTAGATTTCCTGAGAACTGTGTGACCTGTTGGTTCTGGTCCCGCTCGCCAAAGAATAGGCCGTAGCCGCCGCGCACCACAAATCTCGGCGCGGCTTGCCACGCGAATCCCGCCCGGGGCCCAAAGTTGTTGTGGTCCCCCTCCACAATAGCCCGCGAATACCCGCCCCTCCCTGGTAATGCATACTGTCCCGTCGTGATGTTGAATAAGCTCCCTAGGTCCCGAGCATCTACGGGCTGAGTGAAGAGTTCATAACGAAGGCCCAAATTTAGAGTCAAGCTCTTGCTGACTTTGAAATCGTCCTGAACGAACAGTCCCGAGTACATGTTCCGCTGGCGACCCCAGTCGAGCATCGGTGTTCCTTGGACGAAACTCGGATACCCGAGGAGGAAATCTGCAAAGGGCAGACCCGAGCCCGGCGCATCCGAACTAGAGGTAAAAGTTGCTCCGTAGATCTCCTGGCCGAAAAATGGTGTTCCCTTCAATGTGTCGAAGCGAGCACGCCGGAGGTCCGTGCCGAACTTTATGGCGTGTTGTCCCAACGTCCAGCTCACGTTGTCTGACCACTGAAAGCGGTTTTCAATGTTCAGGTTCGGATCCCCATTGGCCCAACTGGTGAACTGCGCGGTGCCGGATAACTGTCCCGAATAGTTGAATGCGATGCTCGGAAATCCTAGCAGCGGGCTCGGGAACAGAGCGACGTTATTCTTCTGGGCGAAATCGACTCCGTTCTGGCCCGTTCCGAACAGACTTCCGTTGTGGCGAACGTAACCGAACCGAAATTCATTGATCAAGGCAGGAGTGAAAATGTGGACGTCCGAAATGACGCCTTGGGCGCTGTTATCGATGGAAGATGCTCCGCCACCGATAAACCCGGGGAAATTGCCCACGGCCGGCTTGGAGTTTGCACCGATGGAGAACCGCGCGTAGAAATTGTTCTTGGAGGACAAAGCCTGGTCAACTCGAATGTCGCCTTGATCCGTGTTCGAGAATTGACTCGGCTGGTAGAAAAAGTTCCGTGACAGAGATCCGGCGGCTCCGAAGTTAGGTTGCGGGACTAATGAGACGATCGCCAGCGAGCTTGCATTCAGTCGAGCTGAGGGAATCATGTTTCCCGGGAACGGCGTCGCAATCACTGATCCGGTTGGACCAATTCGTCTGGTCGCCGGATCGTAAATCGCGGTGCTCACTGTCGAGAAGTCACCCGATCGGAGTGCCGCAGGCGGTACATCCGTTATGTTGTTACCCGCCGATGTGCTCTGCCGGGTGCCTTGGTAATCGGCAAAGAAGAAGGTGCGATTGTGACCGTTGTAGAGTTTGGGAACCCAAACCGGACCA